>JBDRMO010000051.1:0-2469 GCA_043812095.1 Candidatus Omnitrophota bacterium
CAAAACTTTATCATAAACTCCAGTTTCTCTCTCTAGACTATTTTACTCAAAAACGCGGCGGAGAGATGATCTCTAGGGTAACTAACGATGTAAAATTAGTTGAAAACGCGGTTTCTTACGGCTCTACAGATTTAGTTTATCAGGGGTTACAGGTAGTTATATTTACTTCTTTAACCTTTCTTATCCATTTTAAGCTGGCCTTAGTCTCTTTTGTGCTCTTACCTCTGATTAGTCTTCCTATCGTCAAGGTGGGTAAAGCGTTAAGAAAACTTTCCAAAAGATCCCAGGAGAAGATGGCGGATATAAACTCTTCTCTCTATGAGACTATAATAGGTACTAGGATCGTGAAAGCCTTTAATATGGAGCCTTACGAGATAAAGAAATTTGACCGGGCAAATCACGATTATTATCGGATCAGTATGAAGTCTATCAAGCGTTTATTGATTTTAAGCCCGGCTACGGAGTTTCTCGGGTCTATAGCGGGGATATTTGTTTTCTTCTGGGGAGGTAAAGAAGTTATTGCCGGTAAATTGTCCTTCGGCGTATTCGGTCTTTTCTTAGGTTCTTTATTATCATTAATCAGGCCATTTAAGAAACTAAGCCAGGTGAATTCGTTGAACCAGCAGGCGGTAGCGGCAAGTGAACGGATTTACGAAGTCTTGGAGACGGATCCTTCGGTAAAAGAGGCGCCGGGTGCAATAGTGCTCAAGGATTTTAAAAACAGGGTGATCTTCGAAGATGTCTGGTTTAATTATGCGGATCAGGAGATTCTCAAATCTATTAATTTAGAAGTAAAGAAGGGACAGATGCTAGCTATTGTTGGCCCCAGCGGAACAGGAAAGAGTACGCTGGTAGATTTAATCCCGCGTTTTTATGATCCCAAAAGGGGGAGGATACTATTCGATGATACGGACATTAGAAGTATAAGCCTTAGGTCTTTGCGGGAGCATATCGGTATCGTCACTCAGGAGACTATACTTTTTAATGATAGCATAAGGGCAAATATTGCTTACGGTAGCGTTAATGCAAGCGATCAAAAGATAAAGGAAGCGGCTGTTCAGGCGCATGCACATGAATTTATCAAAGGATTATCTGACGGATATAATACGGTAATCGGTGACCGGGGCATGAAGCTCTCCGGAGGAGAGCGCCAGAGGATTGCTATAGCGCGCGCCCTACTTAAGAATCCATCTGTTTTAATCTTAGATGAAGCTACTTCTCAGTTAGATACACAGGCAGAGCGTGTTGTCCAGGCGGCTTTAGATGAATTGATCAGGGGCCGGACAGTATTCGTTATTGCTCATAGGCTATCCACTGTAAAGGGGGCGAGCCGAATAGTAGTCCTGGACAAGGGGGAGATTACTGAGGATGGAACCCACAGTGAATTGATCCAGAGGGGAGGGTTGTATAAGAAGCTTTATGAGATGCAGGAATTGTCCCAAAAGTAGTTGAAACTTATAGAGTTTGTGGTATACTGATACAGTTAAGCTGAAGCGAAAGTCACAAAATTGTCAAATTAAGACCAATAAAAAGGAGGAATGATTACGTGCCATCAGAATTAATTAAGCAGTTACTAGAAGCGGGGGTGCATTTTGGGCATCAGACAAAGCGCTGGAATCCCAAAATGAAAAAATTTATATTCGGTTCCAGGAGCGGTATTTACATTATTGACTTGGAAAAGACCGAAGAATGCATAAACAAAGCCAAGGATTTCTTAATGGATATAACTGCTAAGGGCGAATATGTGCTTTTTGTAGGGACAAAAAAGCAGGCTCAGGAAGTACTGAAGCAGGAAGCTATCCGTTGCGGCATGTTTTATGTGAGTGAGCGTTGGCTGGGAGGCTTGCTGACGAATTTTGCTACCATAAAGAAGAGTATAAATCGTTTGAAAGACATAGAAAAAATGCATGAGGATGGAACTTTTCAGAAGCTTACTAAGAAAGAAGTCGCGACTCTACAGAAAGAACTGGATAAGCTGAATAAGCATTTCTCAGGCATAGTTTTGATGGAGAATCTACCTAAGGCGATGTTTGTCGTAGACACTAAAAAAGAGGAGACTGCGGTTAAAGAGGCGAACAGATTATCCATACCGGTAATCGCCCTGATTGATACCAATTCTAACCCTGACTTGATCGCCTACCCTATACCGGGCAATGACGATGCTACTAAGTCTATAGGTATGATTGCTAAAATAATGGCTGATACCATAATCGAAGGAAGAAAGAAATTCTTATCTTACCTTTCTCAGGATGGCGTAAAAATTGTAAAAGAAGAGAAGGGAGAGGGCCTGGATGCCCAGATTCTACCTGAGGAAGAAAAGAGTATAGAAGAGATCGAGGAGATCGTGGAGGAAAAGGAGACGCCCGAAGGAGAAGAGAAGCCGGCAAGAAGAGGGCGGTCGAAAATATCAGCAGAAGAAAAATTAAAACCTAAAAGGAAGGGATAAACTTAAGATGGGGGTATCTATAG
>JBDRMO010000052.1:0-3720 GCA_043812095.1 Candidatus Omnitrophota bacterium
GAACCGGCTTAAAGGAACGATTTACCAGAAGAACACTAACTATCTATATGTGGTGAATGCGCCTAATCTCTACAAGCCAGGCAAAAGAGACAGCATAGGCGAAAGCGGGGTTATCGGTTTAGCTATTCTTAAGATTGCCCGCGACATTGCCGCTAAAGATCATTTAGTAGATCACCTCTCTCCTGAATATATCAGCAAAAAAGAAATCCTTGAGCGCAAAGAAGAGATCCTGAATAAGCTGATCAATAAACGCATAGTGATTAAGCAGGCAGGAGGTTTTGCCAAGCGCTTCACCTGCCGTTTTGTCTCAAAGGTACTCATGCCCATGCTTGTCTATTTAGGCGAAGGAAAACTAGCAAAAGAAATAGAAACAAGAGACAAGCGCTTGACCTTGATTGATTTAGTATCAATAGGCGTATATCAATATGCGCTCTTTATGAATGAGTATAAAGCAAAACAGCCTACCGCGCCAAAAGGCTGGATGACTATATTTAATGGGGACGGTTCCCTGATTACCAAAATAAAGAATGTCTCAGATGGCATAAATCTCTTCCTCGATCCGGCAACCATTGATGAGGTTGCTGAAACCCTAGGTGTGGTTATCAGAAAGAAGCTGCCTGACGGCAGGCTCTCTTATGAGATAGAGCGATTCAGCGAAAAGCCCTCTAAGGAAACTATACATGCGCATAAAGAAGACTTTGGTATCGATATCACCAAAGAAAAAGCACGCCAGCTCTACTCTAACACTGCCTCAACCATCTGGACGGATAGCGAAGCAGAGAACTACAAAGCCGTCCTTTGGAGCTTAATTGAGCAGGGCCTTAAGATAGAGCAAAGAATCAATGATCCGCATAGCAAAATTTATCAGCGCAACCTCTCCAAGGACTGGTATGCCGCACTCCTTCAGTCAAAGGAAGAATATCTGCAAGCCAAATTAAGCGAATTATTAGATTACGAACTACTCTCAAAGACAGAAGCAATCGTCCTGAATGAAGAAAATGTCAACTCACTGATTAATAAGCAGAAAATCAGCGTGCAATTCAAAGACAAGCAAGACAAACAACATGTCCTTACAATCGACGGTGATGCTTATCATGATTTTATTCTATCACAGCTTAAGCATCATCAGCTTGTAACCAGCGGCTCAAAGAGCGGTTTATTCATGGTAGAGATAGAAGAAGGCCGCACTAAATACCGCGACTACGGAAGCGATAAATCCTATACCGAAGCCAACTGCCATATGAAGACATTAGAAAAAGGAGATATTATCTTAAAGGCAATAGGTTTAGCCAGCCTGAAGCAAGGCTTTATTGCCAAAGATGAAAGCAGGATAAGCGAGCTGTCTTTACGTTACCATAGTTTTGCTGAGGAAGATGTAGTCATAGAAGAGCGTGCCCAGGTATTCATCTCTTATCTAAAAGAGGGCAGCCGTATCGGAAGAGAGGCTTTAGTAACCCAGGTTCCGGGAGTAAAGATTATTGTCAGAGCAAAAGAATTCCTTAATTTTATTCCTATCAGAAGGCCGCGTATGCGCAGCTTCTCCTGGGCAATAATCTATAAACTAATATCCGATGCCTTGCCTGATAAAAAAGAGGGGAGACTCTTTGGCCAGACCCCGGAAGAAATCCTCCAAAGGATTAAGCTTCAAGCTCAAGTCTTAGGCCTTGCTCCCACCATACGCGTAAGAGGAGAGGATGTGGCTTTAGATAAATATATATGGGAAGCGCAAAACAAAAAGAAAAGCTTCTGGGAACTGCCGATCTGGCCAATCGCCCAGGAAGCCGGATACCTCTTTAACCTGATTAAATGGCTCTCTGATAAAGAGCTCTCTCCCCCTGAGGCTTATTTTAGGTTCGAACATATATCCTGCGATGAAATGACAGAAAACTTATATCCGCCTATTGCCCATAGGCTCTTTGATGAGATTAAGCAGCTGCAGGAGCACTTTAAGGCATCTAAATCCTCCTCGCCGCTGACCTTCGTCTTTGTCGCCTATGAAATGTACCCCTATTTAAAGATAGGTGGCTTAGGCGATGTAACTTTTGGTTTACCGCGTGCTCTGGCTGATATGGGGCATAAAGTTTATGTAATTATACCCAAGGATTATCGTGTTGAGGAAGAAAAGCTTGGGGTTGTTGATACAGGGGTTAAAGTAAACGGCGCTTTTATTAAAGAAAGCCAGATATACGGGGTTAAAGTTTACCTGATTGATAGGGATGACTTCCCCAATATCTATGGTCTGGACGATATTTACAATCTTAATATGTCTATTTTCTTTAACCGCACAGTTTTAGCAACGTTACAAAGATTTAATATTAAACCGGATATCATCTATGCTAATGATTGGCAGACTGCTTTAACCCCGATGTACCTTAAAACAATCTATCGTGAAATATTCCCTAAGATGCCAAAGATAATTTTCATGATCCATAATGCCGGTGCATTTGGCTATCAAGGCATATATCCTATAGATGAATTTTACCGGTTTGGTCTTGACCATATGCGCACTGAAGTTTTGCATATCGATGGGATGTGGCATAACGATAAACTAAATTTACTTAAAGCCGGAGCATTTTTCGCTGATATGGGGATTCCCGTAGCCCCCACTTTTGCTAAGGAGATCCAGGGCTTAGAAGAAGTAGAAGGATTGGATCTGGGCGGATTAGAAAAGTCATTCTCTGCTCTTGCTAAGTGGGACAGGCTCAAAGGTATTCTTAACGGTATAGATACTAATGAATGGAATCCCGCAACAGATAAGGACTTAGCTTATAATTACGATATCAGTTCAATTGACAATAAATCTCTTAATAAACAGCAATTGCTTAAAGAACTAAATTGGGCCGGAAAAAATAATATTCCTCTTATAGGCGCAATCGGCCGGATCACATACCAGAAAGGTTTTGATCTATTGGCAAATGCAGCAGAGAGAATTGTTAAAAAGCTAAAAGCGCGGTTAGTTATACTTGGTTCAGGCGAAGATCAGGATACAATCGAGCATTTTAAAGCTCTAGAGAAGAGATTCGCTGGTTCGGTTAGGCTGGAAAATAAATATAGTGAGCAGCTTGCGCGTAAATTGTATGCTGGATTAGATATGGTAATTGTGCCTTCGCGCTGGGAGCCCTGCGGATTGGTGCAGTTAATAGCTCAAAGATACGGAACCATCCCTATCGTAAGGGCAACAGGCGGGCTTGAAGACACTGTAGATGAGACCAACGGTTTTAAATTTAAGGAATTTGATAAAGAAGCATTATTTAATGCGGCTAAACAGGCCGTTAGTTTATATGCTGATAGACTGTCATGGGAAAAATTTGTTAAGGATGCAATGCGAAAAGATAATTCATGGCGTTATTCTGCCGAAAAGCATTTGCAAGTGTGCGAGAAATTACTCGCTTCCGGCTCTCCTGTAGTGAAGCCCGCCTCCGGCAGCCCGATACTAAGCACAGTTAAAAGATTATTCAAACCTTCCTTAATAGACTGGATTAGAAAGTATATCAGCGGAAATGAGCTTAAGGTTATTGAACTGGGGGCTGGTGAAGGCAGGTTTGTCGCTGCGAATCCGATTATTATTGCCCCGCGCTCATCAAGCCCGATTAAGGTTATTGACGATTATGAGTGGTATGAGGCGGATGAGATTTTTAAGAGAATCGATATTGATAATGATAAGAGTAAAGGGCTTTACAAGGATCCTTATAGTAATGTTTGGTATATTAAGGAGTATGC
>JBDRMO010000053.1:0-8362 GCA_043812095.1 Candidatus Omnitrophota bacterium
AGAGAATCTTTTTTCCGTCAAATTTTAAATTCTTCAGTTCAATTGGCTTGGAGCCGCAGGCGATAAGGATTGATTTTGTTTTAATGCTTTGTTCTCCGGCCTTAATTTCTTGATTACTGAGCAGTTTAGCTTCAGCGTTTATATAATCGATATCTTTAATTAAGAATTGCATTCCTTTTTGCAGCTGCTGGACAATCGCGTTCTTCCGCTCCTGAATTTTAGCGAAATTGGGATTTGGGTTATTGCCTTCAATTCCAAAACTGGCAGCTTTCTTAGAGATTGAATAGACCTTCGCAGAATGGATTAAGGCTTTTGTAGGTATACAGCCGACATTTAGGCAAGTTCCGCCGATATGGGATTTCTCAATCAAGCAGACCTTGAGGCCTAATGCTTTAGCTTTTAAAGCTGCGTTGAATCCTGCCCAGCCGGCACCGATTATAGTAAGGTCGTAGTTCATAAAGGTAGAAGCTCTATGCTTTTTCTAACCGCTTCCGCAGATTTTCTTAATGCTCCCAGCTCTGTTTCATTTAATTCTAATTCAATAATTTTTTCTATTCCTTCCCTTCCGATCCGACAGGGTACGCCAACACAGATATCATTTATACCGTATTCTCCGTCAAGATACGTGCAAACCCCAATAGTCCTTTTTTCGTCTTTTGCTATACATTTAACTAGTGCGGAAATTGCCGCAGAAGGCGCAAAGAAAGCGCTGCCGTTGCCTAATAGTGCTACAATTTCAGCACCACGGTTTACGGTTTTCTCTGCCAGGGCCTGATCTTTTTTATCGTCTAAAAATTCTTCTAAGCCTACGCCTTTTATGGTAGAAAATCTCGTTAAAGGGATCATTCCCTGCCCGTGGGTACCGATAACAGATGCCTCAATATCAGAAACCGGAATATTAAGCTCTTTGCTGATTAAATTAGCGAATCTCGCTGCATCCAGGCTAACGCCCATACCAATTACCTTAGTGGATTTAAAACCCGTAATTGTAAGGGCAAAATAAGTCATTAAATCAAGCGGGTTTGTAACTACTATAACGATTGATTCCGGGGTTAACTTTTTTATATTTTCGCAAAGATCTTTTAATATTTGCGCATTCTTGCTGACTAAATCTTCTCGGGTCATCCCTGGTTTTCTTGGTAGCCCGGCAGTAATCACAGCAATATCAGAACCTTTAATGCTATTGATATCATTGCTTCCTTGTATGTTATAGGGGATTTTTAGAGTTGAGCGGGCATCTTCCAGATCAAAGGCTTTTCCCTGAGCCAGGCCTTTGATCACATCTATAAGGATGATTTCTCCGAGGTTTTCCTGAGCTAAGCGCATTGCTGTGGCACTACCTACGCTACCTGCACCAATTATTGAAATTTTCATAATATTAGAGGTGGGAAATGATTGCGTCTGCCATCTCTTTTGTACCTACTGCTGAAGGGTCGTCTCGCCTCGATTTTAAATCATAGGTTACAAATTTCCCTTCAGCTAAAACCGAACTAACTGCTTTTTCTAATCTATCAGCAGCATTATTTTCCTTGATATATCTTAACATCAACGCACCGGATAAAATCATCGCAGTAGGGTTTACTTTATTTTTGCCCTTATATTTAGGTGCAGATCCGTGTACTGCTTCGAATACTGCCATATCATCTCCGATATTAGCCCCCGGGGCTACACCCAAACCGCCTACAAGCCCCGCGCATAAATCAGAGAGTATGTCTCCGTATACATTAGGGAGTACTAAGAGATCAAAATTATGAGGTTTCTGCACCAGCTGCATACACATATTATCTACGATCATTTCCTCAAAGGCGACTTTCCCTTCGTACTTCTTTGCTATTAATCTTGCGCTCTTCAGGAAAAGTCCGTCGGAAAACTTCATTATATTCGCTTTGTGCACGGCTGTAACTTTTTTCCGATTGTAGTTTAGGGCGTATTCAAAGGCGTATTCGACTATTCTTTCTGAGGCAAATTTAGAGATCGGCTTTATCGAGATGCCTGAATCAGGCCGAATTTTCTTTTTAGTGTATTTTTCTATACTCGATATTATTTCTTTAGTTTCAGGCTTGCCTTCTTCGAATTCAATTCCGGCGTATAAATCTTCACTGTTCTCTCTGACAATAACTAGATCAATATCTTGATAATTGCTTTTTACTCCCGGATAAGATTTAGCCGGCCTTAGGCAGGCGTAGAGATCTAAAGCATGCCTTATTGCTACATTTACCGAACGGAACCCTTCACCGATAGGAGTAATAATCGGACCTTTTATGGCTACTTTATTCTTTTTAATTGAGTCTAAGACGCTTTCTGGCAGCAGTTCTCCGGTTTTCTCTTTAGCGTCCTGTCCGGCAATTGCCAGGTCCCAGTCAATTTTTACCCCCGTTGCCTCGATACATCTCCTGGCTGCCTCAGTAACTTCAGGGCCGATGCCGTCTCCGGGTATAAGTGTTATTCTATATCTCATTATACTTTTAACTCCCCGTACTTTTTAATATAATTGACTATCCCGCCCTCTTGCAGTAATTGCTGCATAAACCTGGGGAAAGGATTAATTTTTAATTTAGTATCTTGGGAAATATTCTTGACAATACCGTTGTCCAGATCAACTTCAAGTTCATCCTGGTTATTTATCTTATCAGTATCTGTTTCGATCAAAGGCAATCCGATATTAAAGCTATTTCTGTAGAATATCCGGGCGAATTGCTTAGCAAGAACTGCTGTTATTCCAGCCTCTTTGATTACCAGCGGAGCCTGTTCCCGGGATGACCCCATGCCAAAATTATTACCTGCTACGAGTATGGTTTTTCCGGGGATTATTTTTTTTGTAAAATCAGGGTCAATATCTTCCATTAAGTGTTTGGATAGTACTTTAATGTCTGTAATCGAGAATTTATACCTTCCGGAGATAATAGAATCGGTATTAATGTCATCCCCTAACTTTATGGTTTTACCCTTTAGGATCATAACTGCTTGAACTCTTCCATATTCTTTACTTTAGACATCGCGGCATCTAACGTAACCAGGCCTTTTTGAGTAAGTTCCTTGAGACATTTATCCATAGTCTTCATGCCGTATTGGCTTCCAGTCTGCATCAGTGTAGGAATCTGTTCTATCTCTTGCTCGCGGATGAGATTTCTGATGCCGGGAGTTCCGACCATGATTTCCGTAGCAAGCACCCGCCCTTTACCGCTGGCATGCGGAAGCAGCAACTGGGATACTACGCCCTGTAATGAATCCGCTAACTGCAATTTAACCTGCTGTTGTTGATGCGGCGGGAAAACGTCAATAATCCTCTCGACGGTTTGCGGGGCATCAGGGGTGTGCAAAGTCGCTAAAACTAAATGTCCTGTTTCTGCTGCTGTTAGGGCAGTAGAGATAGTTTCTAAATCACGCATCTCTCCGACAACTATCACATCCGGATCCTGTCTTAAGGCGTGTCTTAAAGATTGGGCAAAAGAGCGCGTATCGGAGTAGACTTCTCTTTGTTTGATGATGCTCTTTTTATTTGAATAGATGAACTCAATAGGATCTTCGATACTGATAATCAGGCTTTCTCTTTCACTGTTAATCATATTGACTACTGATGCCAGAGTTGTAGTTTTTCCAACGCCGGTAGGGCCTGTAACTAAGACTAATCCGTTAGGCTTACGGGCAAGGTTCAGTAATATAGGGGGTAATCCCAGGTCATTTATGCTTGGTACTTCAAGAGGAACGCGCCTGAAAGCTGCTTCTACCGAACCTCTCTGTATATGCACATTTACCCTGAACCTATCAAGTCCCGGGAGCGCAAGCGATAAATCCAGCTCTAAATCACGCTCTAGCATTTCTTTCTGCACGTCAGTTAATACAGCATAAATAGCGGTCTTCAGGCTCTGTTTGGTTAATTTCGGGTGTTCGGTGCGGTATAATTTTCCGTCAATACGCAAAATAGGAGGCTCGTTTTCCGTTATGTGTAAGTCCGAAGCGCTATTTTCTATACATAGCAAAAGCATTTTTCTGATTTCCATATATCCCCCCTTATAAGTAAATTCTCGGGTCTGTAATTTTTCCCGTAATTGCCGAAGCCACTACAGTGGCCGGTGACGCAAGGTAAATAAAGGCTTTAGGATTTCCCATCCGGCCCTTAAAGTTGCGGTTAGCGGTTGAGATTACTACTTCTTTGTCTGCGGGTATGCCATTATGCGTACCTACACAAGGACCGCATCCCGGAGCAACAACTATACCCCCTGCTTTAATAAAAATATCAATTAAGCCGTTTTTAATGGCCTCCAGATATATCTCCTTAGAGCTGGGAGCGATGATTAATTTAACTCCGGGTGCTACTTTCTTTGACTTTAAAATTTCCGCGGCGACCTTAAAATCAGACATTCGCGCATTGGTGCAGGTACCTAAAAAGGCCTCATTTATCTCAATGCCATTTAATTTATCGATTGAAACAACGTTATCTACGTTATGCGGCATAGCCACCTGCGGCAGTAACCGGGAAATATCAAACTCATAGGTAGCTTCATACCATGCATTATCATCCGGCCAGACCGTTTCTATATGATTAGCAGAAACTCCTCTTGAAATTAACCAATCCTTAGTTGTTTTATCCTGAGGCATGAATCCGGCTTTCGCTCCCATTTCAACCACCATATTGCAGATAGTGAACCTTCCGTCCATGTCTAATTTATCAATCACCGGGCCCTGAAACTCTATTGCTTTATAAGTTGCGCCGTTTGATTTAAGTTCCTTGATGATATGCAGTATAATATCTTTGGCAAATATGCCTTTCGGGGTCTGCCCTTTTATAATTATTTTTATGGTTTGAGGAACCTTAAACCAATTCTTTCCAGTTGATAAAGCAATCGCCAGATCAGTAGAGCCAACCCCCGTAGAGAAAGCACCTAATGCACCATAGGTACAAGTGTGTGAATCAGCACCCAATATCAGGTTTCCCGGAAGAATTTCTCCTGATTCAGGTATAACTTGATGGCATACTCCGCAGCCGATATCATAAAGTTTAGCAGCGTAATCTTTGGCGAAATTCCGCATTTTTTGATGCACTCGAGATACGCCTTCGTTAGGAGACGGTGCGCTATGGTCTATCACCATGCAAAAATTAGCCTTTAACTTCTTAAGGCCAAGTTCTCTCACCCGGTCGATAATGATCGATGAGGTTCCATCCTGGCCAAAGGTAAAATCAACTTTACAAATAGCGAAGTCTCCGGCCTTTAGGTTTTCTTGGGAGTGAGTACTTAATATTTTTTCCGCGATTGTTTTTGCAGCCACTCTTTTAATCTATCCATGCCTTTGGTTAATTGTTCTATGTTTGTAGCAAAACTGATTCTGACGTAGTCATCCCAGCCGAAGGCTTCGCCCGGGATAACGCTCACCAGCATCTCGTCAAGTAAACGTTTAGAAAAAGTTAAAGAATCAAGTCCGGTTTTAGAGATATTACAGAAGATGTAGAATGCGCCCTTTGGTATAACGTAGCTGAGCTTATTCATCTCCTTTAGCCTTGAAACTACATAATCCCTCCTCTTCCAAAACTCTTTACATATAAAACGGGAAAATTCATCGCCTGTTTCAAAACCGGCTAAAGCTGCTTTTTGACTGATCGATACAGGATTTGAGGTGGTATGGCTTTGTATGTTTGATATTGCCTCGACTATATCGGGAGGTGCCGCCAGATAACCGATCCTCCAGCCGGTCATAGAGAAACTCTTCGATAGGCCGTTAACGGTAATTGTCAATCCGTAGATATCATTATTAAGTGAAGCAATTGAAATATGTTCGAGGTTGTCATAAATAAGCTTTTCATATATTTCGTCGCTAATTACAAATAACTTTCGTTCTACGCAGATTTTAGCTATGTTTTCGAGCTCCTCTTTGTTATAAATTGCGCCCGTAGGATTTGAGGGAGAGTTTAAAATCAGAAGCTTTGTTTTAGGTGTGATGTATTTTTCTAATTCCTTCGCGTTTATTTTAAAATCGTTCTCGGCGGTAGTTTTAATTAAGCGCGGGATACCCTGGCATAGATTAACCATTTCTGGGTAACTTACCCAATAAGGTGAGGCGATTAAAACTTCATCTCCGGCATCAATCAGGGCAAATAGCGCATTGAAAATGCTATGTTTAGCACCGTTGGATACTACTATTTGGCTTGGGCTGTATATTATGCTGTTGTCTTTCTTAAATTTTCTGCAGATCGCTTCTTTTAATTCTGGGATTCCCGCAGTCGGTGTATATTTGGTGAATCCGTCCTTTATCGCCTGATGGGCTTTCTCTTTGATAAAATCCGGCGTATCAAAGTCCGGTTCACCGGCTGCTAAATTTACAATATCTTTACCTTCTTTTTTTAATTTTTTTGCTGCAGAAGTTATAGCGAGGGTCTGGGAAGGGTTGATTGCATTTAAACGTTGGGCAAGCCTGATTTCTACTCGCATGAAGATTCTCCTTTATTTATAGGGAATCTCGTTCTTTTTTAAAGATACTTTTCAGTCCTCCCAAAAATCTCTTGGTAGGTTTTTTCGTTTTTTCTACTGGGTATTTCTTTTCTAGGGCTACCTTTGTTTTAGGCTTAACTTCTTCGGCCTTCTTTTCTTCAGGTTTTTTGCTTTCAGGTTTCCTAGTTGTTTTTTCCACTGCAGATTTCTGGATTTTTTCTGCTTCAGCAGCTGGCTCAGATTTAGCGGTCTTTTCCTTCTTAGCCTTCTTAAGCAGCTCTTCTTTGATCTCAGTTAGTTCAAAGACCGCTAATTTAGAATTATCTCCTCTTCTATAGCCTAAATTAACGATTCTGGTGTATCCGCCCATGCGATCCTTAAATCTGGGCCCGATATCATTAAAAAGCCGGCTTACTAAAATGTGGTCATTATTCAATATGCTGGCAGCTTTTCTTTTTGCGCTAAGGGTATTACGTTTAGCCAGGCTGATTAATCCTTCAATCATTGGCTGAGCCGCTTTAGCCTTAGAAACGGAAGTTGTTATCCTTTGGCGGGTTAGAATATTTCTTGCCAAACTTTTTAAGGTAGCTTTGCGCCAACTGGTGAATCTATTTAGCTGATGTCTTGCTTTTTTATGTCTCATCGTTTTTAAGCTTTCTTAAGTTTCTTTTGGTCGATCTGCATTCCCAGGGTTAATCCCATTGCGACAAGTAGACTCTTTATTTCGTTTAGTGATTTCTTGCCGAAATTCTTAAAGCCGAGCATCTCATCCTCTGACCTTTTTACTAGATCAGCGATGACCTTAATCCCGGCTTCCCTGAGGCAGTTAGAGCTTCTTACGGATAATTCGAGTTCAGAGATAGGCAGCCTTAGTTTTTCATAGAGAACGAATTCTTCCTTGCTCATCTCCGGCTCTTCCTCTTCGATATCTTCAGGCAATTGGCCAAAATTTACGAAGATATCCAGATGTCGCTGCAATATATTCGAAGCGTATAAAAGTGCATCTTTTGGCGTAATCGCTCCATTCGTCCAGATGTCCAGGACAAGCTTATCATAGTCTGTCCTCTGTCCGACACGCGTATTTTCTACGAAAAAATTCACTTTCTTGACCGGAGTAAAAACAGAGTCTATCGGAACTACACCTATGGCCTTTTCTTCTTTCTTATTTAATTCCGCAGGGACATAGCCTCTTCCTTTTGCTACTTCCATCTCGATATTCAATTTTGCATCTTTGGTAAGCGTAGCTATATGAAGTTCAGGGTTGATTATTTCTATCGTTTCGTCGACTTCGATATCCTTCGCTTTTACATCGCCTTTAGTTGTTTTCTTTAGATAGATTGTTTTGGGTATTTTAGAGTGGGAATTCAATACCAGGCTCTTTAAGTTCAAAATTATTTCAGGAACATCTTCGATGATACCGGTGATCGTCGAAAATTCATGCTGTACGCCTTGTATCTTAATAGATGTTACTGCGCTGCCTTCGATAGATGAAAGGAGTACTCTTCTTAGGGAATTCCCTAACGTCACTCCATAGCCTCTTTCAAACGGAGCAGCAGAAAATCTTCCGTATGTATTAGTATAAGTAGATTCGTCGCACTCTAACCTTTTAGGTAACTGAAAATCTCTCCATTTAATTCCCATTTTTCGCTCCTTACTTTCGTTCTAATATATTATTTGGAGTACAACTCCACGATTAACTGTTCTTGAATCAGCTGTTGTAAATCTTCTTTTTCCGGTAATCTTAATATTGATGCCTGGAGTGCTTCCTTATCAAAGCTCAACCATGCAGCTAAAGTCCTGTCTTTAGAAATCTCTAGATTTTCTCTTATTTTTTCCAGTCCTTTAGCTTTTACCTTAACGGTAATCACATCGTTTTTATCTACGGTAAATGAGGGAATATTTACGCGTTTTGAATTTACATAGACTTGGTTGTGTCG
>JBDRMO010000054.1:0-7788 GCA_043812095.1 Candidatus Omnitrophota bacterium
AGGTTACCCGGACGGACTCAAAGGAGAAGAAATCCCAATCATTGCCGCGATAATTTCTGCGGCAGATGCATTTGACGCAATGACTTCAGACAGGCCATACCGTAAAGCTTTAACCACTACAGAAGCAATCGAAGAAATAAAGCTGGGGAAAGGCAAACAATTTCATCCGGAAGTAGCAGACGCCTTAATTTCACTCTACCAAAAAGGTCAACTCTAAATCATGCCTTCACGTCGCATAATCTTAATGTACATATCGGAAATCTCCGGTCACCACAGTGCCAGTCTGGCGATTGAGAACGCAATCAAAAAAATATCCCCCGATTCTGAAATTATGAATCTAAATGCCTTTAACTATACCAATCCGGTTTCAGAAAAAATCGTAAACCGCCTTTATATGAGCGTAATTAAAAGAACTCCCCGGGTTTGGGACTACCTTTATGATAATCCTCAGGTGGCAAAAAACATTAATAAAATCAAAGATACAATCCATAGATTTAACTCGCCGAAATTGAAAAACCTTTTCGAAAGGTTCAAGCCGGATGTCGTGCTTTGCACACAAGCTTTTCCTTGTGGTATGGTCGCAGATTTTAAAAGAACCTATAAGTCTGATATTCCCTTAATCGCGGTGCTTACTGACTATATCCCGCATTCTTATTGGGTTTATGATACGGTAAATTACTTCATTACCCCCTCGGAAGAAGTATCTCAGCGCCTGATTAACAAAGGAGTTACTACTAATAAGATAAAACCCCTGGGCATACCCTTTGATTATAAATTTAATGCTACTACTTCAAAACAAAAAGTTATGCAGGAGCTTGGGTTGAATCCTGATGTTAAAACGATTATGCTTATGGGAGGAGGCCAGGGACTTGGCCCGATCAAAGCAATTGTCAAAAGCCTTGAGAAAGTCAACGGCGAATTACAGGAAATAGTCGTAGCGGGTACAAACAGAAAGCTATATAACTCTCTAAAGAGAAAAGTTAAAAAGTTAAAAAAGAAAGTTCTCTTATTTGGATATACTAATAAAATTAACGAGCTGATGTCTATCTCGGATATCATTATTACAAAGCCGGGAGGAGTTACTACCGCTGAAGTCTTAGCAAGAAAAATCCCGATGATTATTGTCAAGCCTCTGCCGGGACAAGAAGCAAGCAACACTGCTTATTTAACGCAGAATGGCGCTGCAATTAAGGTCGATAATCCCGGCAATATAAATTTTGTAATTGAACGCCTACTGGTAAATCCTGAGAAACTACGTATAATTTCTGAATCCGCGGGTAATATCAGCAAACCCGATGCCAGTATGGATATAGCAAAGCTTATATTGAATCTATAAATAAAAATGATCGCTAATTATACGCTTTATAAAATAGCCCAGTTCATCGCGATGAATTTCCCGTTAAAATTGGCTTATTTAATAGCAGTAATCATATCAGATGTGCATTATGTATTTGCAAATATAGACAGATTTAATGTGAAACAGAATCTAAGAGCCATATTCCCCGAAAAAACTAATCGGGAAATCTCAAAGATCAGAATCAGAGTGTTTAGGAATTTCGCCAAGTATCTGGTGGATTTTTTCCGTTTTCAGAGAATAGACGAAAATTATATTAAAAAGTTTGTCAAAACTGAAAACCTACATTATTTAGAAGAGGCACTATCAAAAGGCAAAGGTGCGATAATTGTTTCAGCGCACCTTGGCAACTGGGAGCTAGGAGCAGTGGTCGTTGCCCAGATGAAATATCCGCTTTGGGTAGTAGCTATGGTGCATAAGGAAGGAAAGGTAAATGATTTATTCAATGCCCAGAGATATAGTAAAGGGATTAAAGTGATCGCTTTAGGGAAAGCAGTCAAGGCATGCCTCAAGGTTCTCAAGGATAATGAAATAGTAGCACTTGTCGGAGATAGAGTTTTTAGCGGAAAGGGCGCGATCCTAAACATCTTCGGAAAACCTGCCTATTTCCCTAATGGCATAGCAGCATTTCCTCTGATGACCGGGGCAAGCGTGATTCCCGCATTTATGGTCAGGAATGAAGATGATACCTTCACTTTAACGATAGAAAAACCGCTTGAGATTGCCCCTACCGGAGATAACGAAAAAGATATGATAGGAATCAATAAAGAATATATAGGACTTTTTGAACAATATATCCGTAAATATCCAGACCAATGGTATATGTTCAGAAGATTCTGGATTGAGCCTTAAAAATGAAAACCTGTATAGTTATTCCGGCCTATAATGAAGCAAGAGCGATCGCAGGGGTGATACAACAAATCCTCAGTCATAAGCTAGACCTGATTATCGTGGATGACGGTTCTCTAGATGATACCTCTGAAGTCGCTAAAATGGCAGGGGCAACTGTAATCAAGAATCTTAAGAACGAAGGTAAGGGGTCGTCATTGATCAAGGGCTTTAATTACGCCTTGGAAAATAATTTTGATGCGGTGATATCTATGGATGGTGACGGGCAGCATCATACGGACGATATCTCAAATTTTATAGACCTGGCTAAAAAATCAGCCAGCAGCATCTTTATCGGTAATCGAATGCAAGAAACCAAAGATATGCCATGGTTACGCATACAAACTAATAAAACAATGTCCTGGTTTATATCTTCGGTTACCGGACAAAAAATCTATGATACCCAATGCGGTTTTAGATTAATCAAGAGAGAGGTTTTGGAAAAAATCAAACTCACCACAAATAAATATGAAACTGAATCTGAGATGCTGGTTAAGGCTGCCCGGTTAGGCTTTAAGATCGAGTCTATCCCGATTCGAACTATCTATGCCGATGAAACAAGCCAGATAAATCCTTTTATCGATACTTTGAGGTTCTTTAGATTTCTTATAAAGGAAGTATGGACTACAAAGCCTTAAGAGACCGCATGGTTGAGGAGCAGCTTTCCCGCCGTGGCATAACTGACCAGAGAGTTTTAGATGCTTTTAGGAAAGTTGAGCGGCAAAAATTTGTCTTTGAAGAGTTCAGAAATACTGCTTATTCGGATTTTCCGATTACTATTTCAGAGGGACAAACCATATCTCAGCCGTATATAGTAGCTTTGATGACCGAATCTCTTCAGTTAACCGGAAGGGAAAAGGTCTTAGAGATAGGAACCGGTTCCGGTTATCAAACAGCGATACTCGCAGAATTAGCAAGAGACGTATATAGCATCGAAAGATTCAAAAGCCTCTCAAGCAACGCAAAGACAATACTGCAGGAAATAGGCTATAAGAATATTATACTAAAAGTAGGTGACGGAACTTTAGGCTGGAAGGAAAAGTCGCCTTTTGACCGGATCATTATTACAGCTGCCAGTCCAAGAGTACCGCTGCCTTTGGCGGAACAGTTAAAACCAAACGCCAAGCTTATTTTACCTCTGGGTGAAAAGTTTAACCAGGTTTTGACAATATTCGAAAACATAGATAACAAACTCGATTCCAGACAAATCTGCGCCTGCGTATTTGTCCCTTTAATAGGCAAGCACGCCTACCAACAATAGGGACGTTTCTGTAGCTGAAGCTAAGGGTGTCCCCATAAAGGGGCACCCTTGCGCACGGCTGGAAAAACGTCCCTAAGGGGAAGAGAGAAGAATAAGAAGAGATGATAGGATTAGTAATTGATTACTTGAAAGATATACCTAAAGAGCTAGTGGTGATGATAGTAGGAGCACTGCCGGTATCAGAACTAAGAGGAGCAATCCCGCTAGGCTTATATTATGGTCTGCCTTTAGGTAAGGTTTTTTGCTTAGCCGTACTGGGCAATCTTATTCCGGTCATACCTGTATTCTTTCTACTAGAGCCGATATCTCAAAGACTGCGTAAATTTAAAATCTGGGCGCGTTTCTTTGACTGGTTTTTTGAACGTACAAGGAAAAAGGCAGAACTGATACAAAGATATGAAGCGTTGGGTTTAATGCTCTTCGTAGCAATTCCCCTTCCTGTGACCGGTGCCTGGACAGGGTTAGCAGCTGCTACATTATTTAAGATCAAATTCAAATATACTGTTATGGCAATATTCGCAGGCGTAATCATCGCAGGGATCATAGTCTCTGCACTGTGCACACTAGGAATCATGGGTTGGGAGGCGATGGTACATTGATACAGGTCTATACAGGAAACGGTAAAGGTAAGACAACCGCAGCGTTAGGACTAGCCCTGCGGGCATCAGGAGCAGGGTTAAAAGTGTATATCTGTCAATTCGCAAAAGGCAGAAAGTACAGCGAACATAACTCACTAAAGAAAATTAAGAATATAAAAGTCGAACAATACGGAAGAAGTTGTTTTATCAAGAGAAGTCCTTCTGTAAAAGATATCCGATTAGCTGAAAAGGGATTAGAGAATGTTAAAAAGATTATCTGCAAAAAAGCGTTCGATATAGTCATTCTCGACGAGATTAATATTGCGATAAAACTTAACCTGATTAAAGCGGAGAGTGTTATCAATATCATAAAGCTGGCCCCAAAAAGAACAGAGCTGATCTTAACCGGCCGTTATGCTCATCCCCAGATATTAAAACTCGCTGATTTAATAAGTGAAATTAATGAAAAAAAACATTATTTTAAAAAGGGCGTTTTTGGACGAAAGGGAATAGAATTCTAATTATCCCTTGACATAGATTCTATTTTGAATTATTATCATTCTACACACTAAGGAGGTCAATAATGTTAGCAATCATTTTAATTTTAGTAGGAGTTTTATTGAGATTTGCGCCACACGCACCGAATTTCACACCGGTTGCGGCGATTGCCTTATTTGCCGGCGCATACATGAACAAAAAGTCTGCCTTAATCATCCCACTTGCCCTGATGATCGTAAGCGACATCTTCCTTGGCTTACATAATGTCGTGCTCTTCACCTGGGGCGGGTTTGCCTTAGTCGCGCTATTAGGAACATGGCTAAAGAATCATAAGACATTTTCAGCCGCAGTATCTTTATCTTTAGTTTCAGCAGCTTTATTTTATTTAGTCTCCAATTTCGGTGTTTGGTTGATGGGATGGTATCCTCGCAACCTCACGGGACTAATCAATTGTTATGTAATGGCTTTGCCGTTCCTACGAAATACTATAGTCTCTACATTGGTATACACCGCTGTATTCATGGGAACCTACGAACTGATTGAGCGCTTTGTCAAAGAAGCAAGATTAGCTAAAGTTCTTTTAAAGAAATAGGCATTAGATATATAAGCTAAGGGAAGGTTGTGAGAATCAACCGCAGTCCCGCTGCTGTAAAGAGGTACGAAATTCCGCAAGCAAGCCACTGGCGAAAACGCCGGGAAGGCGCGGAAAAGTAGAATGATCTCTTAAGTCAGAAGACCTACTTATATATAAAGTCCGGAAATCTATCTGGTTCGCGGACAAAACCAGAAGGGTGAAGAAACTAGGGTATACCCTTGATGCTATATTAGCGTCAAGGGTTTTTTATTTATGTCCGGGAAGGGAAAAGGGTAATGAAGAAAAGGTTATTTTTACTAAGCGTACTTTGTTGTTTAAGTAGCATCTGGAGCGCAAATGTCAAGGCCGATGAAGTTGAGTTAGATACTATAGTAGTAACTCCGTACAACTATGAGCAGGAGATCCAAAAAACATCTGCCAGTGTAACAGTAATTACAAAAGAGGAGATTAAAAATTCGAATGCCAAAACTATCCCCGATGTCTTGAGGCCTGTTCCGGGACTAGTTGTCAGAGACTGGTTCGGTAATGCCACAAAGGCCTCAGTGGATATAAGAGGATTCGGAGAGCAGGGAGGGATGAACATCCTGCTATTAATTGACGGCAGAAGAGCAAATGAAGTGGATTTAAGCGCTGTAGACTGGACGCAGATACCCCTGAATCAAGTAGAGAGAATCGAGGTAATACGCGGCGGAAACAGTGTTTTGTACGGTGACAATGCAGTCAGCGGAGTTATAAATATAGTGACTAAAAAAGGCCGAGGTAAGCCCAAGCTATCATTAGGAATAGAAACCGGCAGCTATGAAATGAATGCCCAGAGGCTATCAATAGACGGTTCAGAAGACAGGCTTTCTTACTGGTTTAGCGCAAGCAAAGAAGCAACACATGGATACCGCAACAACAGCTTCTATAAATCAAAAGACTTTGCTACTAAGCTTGAGTACGATTGCACGGATGAGCTGGCCTTAAACTTTAGGTCTGGGTATAAACGCGCCAGTTACGGATTGCCCGGAGCCCTCTTCGACACACACCTAGATTCTTTCAACAGAAGATACTCCAGATTCGGAGACGACAGAGCAACCGATAAAGAATATTATTTTGTTACCGGAGCAAAAAAAGAATTTAACGGTACCGGCGATTTTTTGATCGATGTTTCCTATAAAGATAAATATGTATTAAGTAATTTTATCGGTGCCAACGCGGGATGGAACCCGATTTTAAAAAGCTACATCAAAACATTGGGCATTACCCCTAAATTCAAAATCACCAGGCCAATTTTTAATTTTAACAATATACTGCTTACCGGTCTGGATTTTTTCAGATATGACTATAGCGCAAATACCTATAATACATCCGGAGTTTTGCAGGATTTTACAGATATAAATAAAACCGCAATCGCAGGATACCTCCAAGATCAATTTACAATATTTGAAAACCTGATTTTCACCGGCGGCTATCGATATGAAACCGTCAGATATCAATTTGACTACCACGACAACTCCGGTTTCAGCCCGGATGTTGACAGCGATATCAAACCGAATAAAAAAGCATATACCTCAGCACTAGTCTATACCTATAAAGACGACTCGAATCTTTTCCTTAATACGAATCAGAGCTTTCGCTTTCCTGCCACTGATGAATATTTTACCTGGGGATCGCTGAATACAGGATTAAAACCACAGAATTCAAGAACCTACGAAGGAGGCATCCGGCACAGGTTTAACCCAAAGTTAAAATGTGAACTATCTTTGTATATAATGAATATTAAGAATGAACTTTACTATAATCCTACAGGTGGGCCATTCGGCTTCGGGGCAAACGAAAATTATGATAAAACCCGGCACGAGGGATTTGAAGCAGCCTTTGATTCCAAAATAACCGACTGGCTTGAGGCCACGGGGAATTATTCACAAACTGTCTCAAAATTCAAAGATGGTGTTTACGTCGGGAATTACGTTCCGATGGTTCCCAGGCATAAGGCCAATCTAAACTTTAGATTTTTACTCCCCAATAATTTTACGGTCAATACGTCGCTTAACTATCTCGGTAAGAGATATTTCATTAACGATCAGGCAAATGCCTTCTCCAGGCTAAACGGATATTTTCTTGCCAACATGAACGTTTCCTACAAATTTAAGAATTTTACGGTTACGGCAGCGATAAATAATATCTTTGATAAGAAATATTCTGAATATGGGGTATACAGCAGCTCTCAAAGCGCTAAAGCATATTATCCTAACCCCGAGAGAAACTATAGTCTTAAAATAGACTTCCTCTTTTAACAGCCCTCTACAGTAAAGGTTGAAAAAAAGAGATATCTATGTTAATCTAAACCTATGTTTCGAGATAAAGTTTTTCAGTTTACCCTCATCGTATCCATGGCCGCACATACTGCAATTTTACTCTCGAATGCGAATTTCGGTTTGTTCAAAAAGATCGAACCTGAGAAGCAGTCTGAGTTAACCTACGTAAAGCCTGCACAGAAAATAACTAAGAAAGATAATAAACCCGAGATTGAACCCTTCCAGAAACTACCCAAGAGGGTTAGCGTAGACAAGAGAATTCCTCCGCCTTTTATGGAAAAGGCAGCTATATATGGTGAAAAGAAAACCGCTGC
>JBDRMO010000055.1:0-7241 GCA_043812095.1 Candidatus Omnitrophota bacterium
GGGAGAAACTTAAGATGGGGGTATCTATAGAGGCAATTAAAGAATTACGGCATGCGACTTCTGCGAGCTTAGCTCAATGCAGAAAAGGCGCTTGAAGAAACAAAAGGAGATGTTAAGAAAGCAAGTATTTGGCTGCGTAAAAAAGGATTAGAGATCGCCAAGAGTAAGCAGAGCAGGGAATCAAAGGAGGGAAGGGTGGAAGCCTATGTCCATCAAGGGAATAAGATTGGCGTATTATTAGAAGTGAGTTGCGAAACGGATTTCGCAGCTAAGAACGCTGATTTTTCTCAGTTCTCCAGAGATGTGGCGATGCATATTGCGGCCTGCGATCCTGAATATCTCAAGAAAGAAGATATACCGGAAAAAGTTCTCAAAGAGGAAAAGAATAAAGAAGAATTCTATAAGTCTAATTGTCTATTGGAGCAGGTATTCATCAAGGATCCTAGTATCACTATCAATGACTACCTAGGAAGCTTAATTGCTAAAATCGGCGAGAATATTCTGATACGTAGATTCATACGTTATAAAATCGGCAAGTAATGTCTCGGTCAATTTATAAAAGGATAGTACTTAAATTAAGCGGCGAGGCTCTTGCGGGCAGTAAGCCTCACGGTATTGACCAATCGGTTCTCGTTTCTATTTCCCGCCAGATAAAAGAGATCAAAGACTCAAAAGTTGATGTGGCAATAGTTTTGGGTGCCGGTAATATTTTCCGCGGCCTGGAAAACACAGGTTCACGGGGGTTAGAGATGGACAGGTCAGTAGCTGATTATATGGGGATGCTTGCTACGATCATTAATGGTCTGGCGCTGCAGAACGTTTTAGAGAAATTTAAGATGCCTACCCGCGTTATGAGTGCGATTGAAATGGAACGGGTGGCTGAGCCGTACATCAGAAGAAGGGCGATTCGCCATTTAGAGAAGGGGCGCGTAGTGATTTTTGTCGCCGGAACGGGGAATCCGTATTTCACCACCGATACCGCAGCGGCACTGAGAGCAGTTGAGATCGGCGCCGATGCAATACTGAAAGCTACAAAAGTAGACGGTGTTTATTCCGCTGATCCGCTAAAGGTGAAGAATGCCAGGAAGTTTAAAAGTTTAAAATATATAGATGTTCTAAAAAAGAGGCTCAAGGTGATGGACGCTACGGCCATAACTTTATGTATGGATAATAAATTACCGATCGTGGTATTTAATATCAATAAAAAAGGTAATATCAAAAGTATTCTAGCGGGCAAAAAAATTGGTACAGTAGTTAAATAGTGGAGGATAAGAAATGACCACTAAAGATATTTTACATAATACCGAAGAAAAGATGAGAAAGGCATTTGATTCAGTTACTCGTGAGTTTGCAGAAGTAAGAACAGGTCGAGCGAATCCTCAGCTTGTCGAAGGCCTACATGTTAATTATTACGAAACCCCTACTCTGATGAAGCAACTAGCTTCGATTTCTGTACCGGATGCGCATTTGATTGTCATCAAGCCATGGGATGCAGCCGTAATACCTGAAATCGAAAAAGCGATTATGCAGTCAAACTTAGGGATTACTCCTTCTAATGACGGAAAGTTAGTGCGACTTTCGGTTCCGCAATTATCAAAAGAGAGGCGTCAGGAATTAGCTAAGCTTGTGCATAAAATGGCTGAAGAGGGGAAGGTATCGATGCGGACGATCAGAAGAGACGCTAAAGAATCCCTGGAAAAATTAGAAAAAGATAAAGTGATTACTGAGGACGATAAATTTCTAGGAATCGACGGACTGCAAAAGATCATAGATAGATACGTTGCCAAGATTGGCGAGTTATTAACTAATAAAGAAAAAGAAATTTTAAGTATTTAAGTTTGGGCCTCTAGCTCATCTGGTAGAGCACTACCCTTTTAAGGTAGGTGTGCCGCGTTCGAGCCGCGGGAGGCTCATTAAATTTTTAACATAAATAAAAACTTGTAATTGGGTTAAGGTAGAGATACCAGTTTAGTTATTTAGGTAAGGTAGTTAGTGTTTAAAACACCTAACCCTAACCCAACTACCAAACCGGTTTCCTAACCATAACCTAGCTACAAGTCGTTTTATTGTAAATAGTGACGCGGACGTGGTGGAACTGGCAGACACGCAAGGCTTAGGACCTTGTGGCAGCAATGCCTTGGGGGTTCAACTCCCTCCGTCCGCAAGCACATAGTAAATGCGGGAGTAGCTCAGCTGGAAGAGCGCAACCTTGCCAAGGTTGATGTCGCGGGTTCGATCCCCGTCTCCCGCTTTAGTCTAACAATTTAAAAAGGAGAAACAAAATGCAGATCACAGATTTTTTGTCAAAAAAAGCTATCGTTACAGATATTCAATCTACCAAGAAAGCAGATGTGATTAAAGAGTTGGTAGATGCTTTAATCAATGCCGGGGATGTGGAGAAGCGCCAACGAAACAAAGCCATCGAAGCGCTAATGGCCAGGGAGTCATTAGGTTCGACTGCAATCGGACAGGGGATAGCTATTCCGCATGCAAAATCAGATTGCGTGAGCAAACTGGTAGCAGCCTTCGGGCTCTCTAGAAAAGGAGTTGATTTTGATTCTCTAGACGGAGAATCAATCTATATATTCTTCCTGCTGATAGCCCCTCAAGATTCTGCCGGGCCCCATCTTAAGGCCTTGGCGAGAATTTCCCGGCTGCTTAAAGATAAATATTTTCGTGATACCCTCAGGGCATGCGAAGACGAGAAATCAATCATTAAGACGATTACCGAAGAAGATCAGAAGAGGCTTTAAGGTAAGACAGGATAGCCACGAGTATTATGGTCAGAGCTAAAATAAAGGATATTTTTAAATGGCTTTACCCGGGAATAGGTGTAAAGCGCTGGATTGGTTTTAGCGCTTTCGGGGTTATACTTTTAGTTTTAGGGGCAGGGTATCTACGCAGCGATGAATTTTGGGGTATACAGGTTCTTGATGCGATAGTAATAATTGCCGGAATCATAATTTTGATTTTAGGCATTAAGCGCATGGTACGCTCTTTTATCACGGCATTTGTTCCGACATCCAGAGGTGCGGAATTAGTCGAACTGCTCTATCAGAAACAACAGCTTGGTAAGGGGCCTAAAATTGTAACTATCGGCGGAGGAACAGGATTATCGGTTCTTTTGACAGGGCTTAAAGAATATACCTCTAACATTTCAGCGATAGTTACGGTGGCTGATGATGGAGGTTCTTCCGGGAGGCTGAGAGAGGAGTTTGCGATATTGCCTCCGGGTGATATCCGCAATTGCCTAGTTGCTTTGGCTAACGCACCTACTTTGATGCGCGATTTATTTCAATTCCGTTTTGATACAGATTCGGAGCTCTCCGGGCATAGTTTCGGCAATCTATTTATTACGGTAATGACTAAGCTTACCGGAGATTTTGAAAAGGCGATTAAAGAAACTAGTAAAGTATTAGCGCTCAGGGGTCAGGTTATTCCATCGACGCTGAATAATGTGGTTTTAGTCGCTGAACACAAAGACGGCTCCACTACTGTGGGTGAAAATAATATTCCCAAGGCACGCCGTCCAATAGCAAAAGTGAGCCTCAGTCCCCAACAGTCGCAGGCAACGCCGGAGGCGATAAAAGCAATACTAGAGGCAAGAGTGATTATTTTCGGTCCGGGCTCTCTATATACCAGCATTATCCCTAATCTCCTGATAAAGGATATTCGGGAAGCGATAATTTCTTCCGGGGCAATTAAGGTTTATGTATGTAATGTGATGACTCAGCCCGGAGAGACGGATGACTATAAAGCCTCAGATCATATAAAATCATTGATTCAACATACAAATCCGCGCATCCTAGACTACTGCATTATAAACTCAGGAGAGATTCCTAAAGAAGTGCTTGTACGTTATGCTAAAGATCAATCTTATGTCGTAGTTAATGATAGAAAGAATATCGAGAACCTCGGATACCGGGTTATCGAGGAAGATTTAGGGATGATTGAAGAGAAAGTGGTAAGGCACGATTCGGTAAAATTAGCCAGGATTATTTTAGCGCTTGCTGAGGAGATTTAAGATGGCTTTGATTTCAAAAAAGATGATTGTGAAGAATAAGCAGGGGTTACATGCTCGTCCAGCTGCGCTATTCGTTCAGATCGCTAACAAATACGATTCTCATATAACCGTCAAGCGCGATAAGCAGAAAGTTAACGGAAAATCAATCATGGGGATACTGATGTTAGGCGCAGAGCAAGGCTGTTCGATTACAATCGAAGCAGACGGGAATGATGCCAGATCTGCGATTCTAGAGTTAGAAAATATTGTGCTTAATGAGGAAGGGAAATGATTCAACTTAAAGGAATAGCCGCGGCCCCGGGAATCAGAATCGGTCCGGCGCATAAGTTCGGTAAAGAGGAATTTATCGTACCGAGGAATACGATCCGTGAGGACGAGATTTCTATTCATATACAGCTTTTTGAGGAAGCGTTGATTAAGACGCGTAAGGAAATAATCGAGCTACAGAAGAGGATCAGCGGCGAGATGGGGCAGGAGGAAGCCCAGATATTTGATGCGCACCTTTTGGTTTTAGAGGATCGGATGCTGATCGAAGAGGTGATTTCGCGGCTGAAAAAAGAAAAATTAAACGTAGCCTGCATATTCTCTGAGGTGTTGAAGAAATATATCAGCGTTTTCTCTAAGATCGAAGACGAATACCTTAAGGAGCGCATAGTTGATATTAATGACGTGGGCAGGAGGATACTGCGCAATCTTTTAGGAAAAGAGAGGAAAGGGCTCTCAGATCTTAAAGAGCAAGTTGTGGTGGTAGCGCATGACATTTCTCCGTCGGAAACTGCGACGATGCACAAAAAGAATGTGATGGCTTTTGTAACTGACATCGGAGGGAAAACCTCTCATACCGCGATCATGGCAAAGTCCCTGGAGATACCGGCGGTAGTCGGTGCGCAGGGAGCGACATCAATTATTAACCCGCAAGATCTGCTGATAGTCGACGGCAGTACGGGAGTGGTAATCATCAATCCTGACCAGCAGACGCTGGAGAATTACCGTCAGGAAGAACGGAAGTTTGAGGGTGTGTTACAGAGATTTCTTACCGCAAAAGATCTTCCGGCGGTTACCCGTGACGGAAAAACACTACAGATACATGCAAATATAGAATTACCTGATGAAGTTCCTTCGGCTAAGTTACACGGCGCAAGAGGGATCGGATTATATCGTACGGAATTTTTCTATATGAACCGTAAGGATCTGCCCACAGAAGAGGAGCACTATCAGGAATATAAATATGTAGCGCAGGAGATGAAACCGGACCCGGTGGTGATCCGGACTCTGGATTTGGGAGGAGATAAATTTTCTTCTCAATTTGCCGTACCTCAGGAGATGCATCCATTCTTGGGATGGAGAGCGATCAGATTCTGTCTGGCGCGGCCGGAAATATTTAAAGTGCAGCTAAGGGCGATCCTCAGGGCCTCGGTGCACGGAAAGCTTAGGTTGATGTATCCGATGATTTCCAGCGTTGATGAGCTAAGGCAAGCTAACAATATACTTGATCAGGCAAAAAAAGAATTAGAGGATAAAGGGATGCCTTATGATAAGAATATCGAGGTCGGGGTGATGATTGAGGTGCCATCTGCCGCTGTGACTGCGGATATATTAGCGAAGGAAGCAGATTTCTTCAGCATTGGGACCAATGATCTTATTCAGTATTCACTTGCGGTAGACCGCGTGAACGAGAAGGTAGCGTATCTTTATGAACCTGCGCATCCGGCAGTCCTCAGGCTGATCGAAAATATAATTAACATGGGACATAAAGCAAAGATCAAAGTGGCGATGTGCGGAGAGATGGCAGGCGAGCCGGGTCTGGTATTGATTCTTTTAGGCCTGGGGTTAGACGAATTTAGTATTCCTCCGCAGGTTATTCCTGAGTTAAAGTATATAATCCGTTCGGTCACAATGAAGCAGGTAACAGAGATCGCACAAAAAGCCCTGACGTTCTCTACAGCCGAAGAAATCAATATTTATAGTCAGGATAAAATAAGAGAAGTTTTAACATGAGTGTTTCAGGTGGCATAGAGAAATTGAAGAGGATTGATAAATCCGATATGTTAGATTTATTGCTTGATTTCCCCAAGCAGTGCCGCAGAGCGGTAGAGATCGCTAATAATAGCGAATTAAAATTTTCTAAAAAAGATTTTAAAGGAGTAGCTTTCGTAGGCTTAGGCGGTTCGGCAATCGGCGCTGATCTTATCAGGGCATATTTATATTCCGAGAGTAAATTTCCAATTCAGGTTTTCCGGGAGTATGATCTTCCGGCTTTTTTAGACGAGTCAATTCTCTTATTCATTATGAGCTATTCGGGTAATACTGAAGAGACACTCTGTGCCTACGAACAGGCGAAGAGGAAAAATTGCACGATTATCGCGATTTCTTCTGGCGGACAGCTAAAAGAAAAGGCGCTAAGAGACGGATTAAGTTTTATCGAGATACCCGGTTGCCTACCGCCTCGATGCAGTTTGGGGTATTTAAGCTTAATCCCTTTATCTATATTAGCTCAGCAGAGGATGATTAATGACCCTAGCCGGTCTATAAATCAGGCGGTGGAGGTCCTAGAGGAATTAAGGGATAAGAATCTTAATCCGCGTATCTGCCAAAAAGATAATATTGCCAAGTCCGTAGCACATGATCTCCACAAGAGGTTTGCGGTGATCTATTCTGCATCTGTGCATTTCGATGTATGCGTAACGCGCCTCCGGGGGCAGTTGGCCGAGAATGCAAAGGCCTTAAGTTCAAGCCACTATTTTCCGGAGATGAATCACAACGAGATTGTCGGCTGGCAGAACCCGGGTAAGTTATTAAAGAGTTTCGTAGTGGTAATACTTAAGGATAAAAAAGTAAATTCGCGTGTGGCAAAAAGAATAGCGATCACCTCAGAGATGCTGGTGAAATACGGGGTGAAGTTGGTAGAGATTCACTCGCGCGGAGAAAGTTTATTGAGCAGAATATTTTCTCTGATATACATAGGCGATTTTATCTCTTTATATCTGGCATCTCTTTACGGTATAGATCCTACTCCGGTTGATAAGATTACCTATCTAAAGAAGAGATTAGCCGAGGGTTAATTATGAAAGCTTTAATATTGGCGGCGGGTTATGCAACGCGTTTATATCCGCTGACCCGGAATCGCCCAAAGCCGCTGCTTAAATTAGGAAAAAAGCCGATCGTCGAGAGGATTATCGATAAGATTGATAGCTTGCCGGGAGTAGATGAGGTTATC
>JBDRMO010000056.1:0-12122 GCA_043812095.1 Candidatus Omnitrophota bacterium
CTAAAATAGCCGACACATCCGGCATAAGGCCCGCGCTTTATGTTTTCTAACTCATCGATGATCTCCATGGCGCGGATTTTCGGACTACCGGCTACAGTGCCCGCGGGAAAACAAGCCTTTAAAACATCGTAAATATCATAACTCTTCTTATCCAATTTACCTCTAACTTCGCTCACCAGATGCATTACATGAGAATACTTCTCTACATTCATAAACTCATGAACCTTTACTTCACCCTTGCAACAGACCCTGCCTAGGTCATTTCTTCCTAAATCAACCAGCATAATATGCTCTGCTTTTTCTTTATTATCGCAAAGGAGTTCCTTCTCAAACTTTGGATCCGCTTCTTCGGATCTCCCGCGCGGCCGTGTCCCTGCAATCGGTCTGGTCTGAACAACTTCGCCCTCACAACGCACGAGCATCTCCGGAGAAGAACCGATTAGGCTAGCCTCCTTTAATTTTAGAAAGAACATATACGGTGATGGATTTAGGCTCCTTAAATTACGATAGATCTGAAAGGGAGATTCTTTAACCTTTACACAGAAGCGCTGAGAAAGCACAACCTGAATAACATCCCCTTTTCTTATGTACTCCTTTGCTTTCTTTACTATATTCTCAAAAGCTGCTTTTTTAAAATTTGATGTTATTCTCTCTTTAGCGGACCTCTTATCCTCTTGCGTGGTTTTGAGTTTTATCGGGTTTCTGAAGGCCTGATTGATCGATTCGATCTTCTTTACTGCCTGATGATAAATCTTACACTTCTTTGCATCGCTAATATTTTTTTTAGGTAAAATTATATTGGTAACGATTTTAACTGTATGATTAATATGGTCAAAAATAAGGATAGTATCGGTAAGCATTAATACTGAATCAGGAAGCCTTAGGTCATCCTTATTTTTATCCGGAAGTTTTTCGAAAAACCTGACTAGATCATACCCGATATATCCTACTAACCCTCCGTAAAAACGCGGTAATCCCGGAACCTCAACCGATTTAAAATCCTTCATGATTTTTTTTATCTCGTCCAAAGGTGAACTTTGCGTCAGAAAACTACGGGCATGCTTCTTCTGAGGGTAGATGATTTGGATCCTCTTTCCCTTGCTTTTAAAAACCAGCGACGGGTTACAGCCGATAAAAGAGAATCGCGCAATCTTTTCTCCTCCGTCAACAGACTCAAATAAGAATGAGTAATCTGATTTATCGGTCTTGATAAAGGCGGATACCGGAGTATCCAGATCCGCGTTGATCTCTTTATACACTGGTATAACGTTACCTTTTTTAGTGAGCTTCAAAAAATCATCCAATGCCGGCTTATACATTTTATTTAAATTTCCTATAGAAACATGTTCGATTACCAGTGTGACAGGCGACTCCAACCTGACGCACCTTGATGAGCAACGCATCCATATCGCAATCATAAAATATTGCTTTTATATATTGGTAGTTACCTGAAGTTTTTCCTTTTACCCAAAATTCTTTTCTCGAGCGCGACCAAAAACAAGTTTTCTGTAAGCGCAGCGTTCTCTGCAAGGACTCCTGATTCATGTATGCAAGCATTAAGATTTCTCTACTGCTATAATCCTGGATTATAGCGGGAATCAAGCCCTGTTTATCAAACTTTAATTGCTTTAAATCAAACTTTACTCTTTTTTTCATAATCTTACTCCTACGCCTCTCTGATGCAAATATTCCTTTACTTCTCTTATAGAATATTGTTGATAATGAAAAAGAGAAGCTGCTAAAGCTGCATCTGCCTGGCCGGTAGTAAGAGCTTCGTAGAAATGCTCTAATTTACCAGCACCGCCGGAAGCAATAACCGGAATATTGACCGTACTTGATATCGCCTTAGTCAAAGCTATGTCGTAACCGTCTTTTGTGCCGTCACAATCCATACTGGTTAAAAGTATCTCTCCGGCGCCAAGTCCTGCTGCTTTTTTCGCCCAATCAACAGCATCTAATTCCATAGGAGTTCTACCGCCATTAATAAAAACCTGCCATGCTCCTTCTTTGATCTTTTTGGCATCAATTGCCACTACGATGCATTGACTCCCGAATCTAGCAGCGCTGTCTGCGATTAAATCCGGATATTGCACTGCCTGCGTATTTAAAGAAACTTTTTCTGCCCCTGCATTCAAAAGATCCCTGATATCGCTAATATCGCCTATTCCTCCGCCAACGGTAAAAGGCATAAAAATATTTTTAGCTATTTTTTCTACTAAATCAATAAGTATCTTCCGCTTCTGGTGACTGGCAGTAATATCCAAAAACACCATCTCGTCAGCCTGTCCCTGATCGTAGATCTTAGCCACTTCCACAGGATCGCCCGCATCCCTTAAACCTTGGAATTTTATTCCTTTTACCACTCTGCCGTCTTTTATATCCAGGCAAGGTATGATTCTTTTAGTTAACATCTCGGTGATTTTTTAGTTTAATCAAGATATGCTCCCAATTCACCCCAGGTCTGCTTACCAACTTTTCCATCGACTTTTAGTCCTCTGTCTCTTTGAAATGCCTTTATAGCTTCTCTAGTATTCTTTCCGATTTTCCCGTCAATCTTACCGGTATCATAACCGGCATTCTTTAAAGCAGTCTGAATCTGTTTTGAACTGGGACTGGATTTAACCTTGGAACCTGCCCTCTTTCCGCTAACACTTCCGCTTTGCTCTTGCGTCGAAACTAAAACTTCCCTTAGTTCTTCGATCTCCCGGTCTTTATATTCGATCTGTGACTGTAGAGCTAAAATCTGATTTCTTAATCCCTGAATCTCTAAATTCTTAGGCTTACCCATGCTGGCACAACCGCTAAAAGTAACTAATAAGCTTAACGCCAAGACAAGATTAAAGATACCCTTGATCATCAACCTACCCCCTTTCCAGTTTTAAGGCTTCTGCTAAAGTAAATTTACCTTCGTACAGGGCTTTTCCGACGATTAACCCGGTTAACCCTTGTTTTTCTAGTTTTTTCAGCTTACTTATATCTTTCAAGGATGAGACTCCTCCGGAGGCAATTATTTTCAAAGAGGTTGCTTTAAGCAGTTTCTTAACCCCTGACACATTCGGTCCGGATAACGTCCCGTCCTTTAATGTATCGGTATAAATCAATTCTTTAAAACCTATTTCCTTTAAACTATTTGCAAAGTCAATCATCCCGATACTCTGATCAGAAGTTTTCCAACCCTTAACTAATAACTTATTCTGTTTTGCATCAAGACTGACGATTACGCGATCCTTGAACTCAGAGAAAATTTTTTTTAGAAAGGCCCTGTCGAGAATCGCCTTTGTCCCCAGGACGACCCGCTTCACACCGTAACCAATCAAAGTATTTATGGTCTTTACCTCTCTTACGCCGCCGCCAAATTCAACCGGAACAGAAATGCTACCGGCGATCTTCTTAACAATATCTAAATTCTTCGGCTTACCGCTAAAAGCACCGTCTAAGTCAACTAGATGAATAAGCTTAGCTCCCTGTTTTACCCAATGTTTAGCGACTTTAAGCGGATCCTTAGAATACACTTTCTTATTCTTTTTGCCCTGGACATACCGTACTACGCAACCATCTTCTAAATCTATCGCCGGAATAATCAGCATAACTTCACAAAGTTCTCCATTATTTTTAGGCCTACGGATTGACTCTTCTCAGGGTGGAATTGAACCCCGAATAGATTCTCTTTCCAGACTAACGAGGCGAAGTCAGTTCCATAGCCCGTAGTAGCTGCCACTAGGCTATTTTCACTGGGAACCGGGTAATAAGAGTGGCAAAAATACACATATGCATTTTCCTGCACATCTTTCAATAAAGGGCAATCTTTCTTCAAGTGGCTTAATTGGTTCCATCCCATATGAGGCACTTTCCTGCCTGCTCTTGTCTCGAACCTTCTTACGCTTCCTTTTATCAGCCCGAGCCCTTTAGAAGTCTCTGCTTCTTCGCTTTGATCAAATAACAGCTGCATACCCAGGCATATTCCCAAAAACGGCTTATTATTTCTAACCTGCTCTAATAAAATATCTATTAATCCGCGCTTCTCCAATTCCCCTCTAGCATCATCAAATGCCCCTACTCCGGGAAGGACTAATTTTTGCGCAGATTCGATATCTTGCGCTTTATTAGTGACTATGGTTTTAGCTCCGTAAAGAGCCAAGGCTTTATTCACACTATGGATATTTCCCATGCCATAATCAATAACTGCTATCATTTCAATCAATTATTCCTTTGGTAGAAGGGATACCGCTCCTTCGCGGATCGATTTGCGTGGCCTGATCCATTGCTAGGCCAAAAGCCTTAAAAACAGGCTCTAAAGTAGTGTGTAAATCTTTTCCTATGGGATTGACTGTAATATTAAGATTAACACCCAGCCTTTTAGCAAAGGCTTCAAAAAAATGCTCTGCATCATTCAAGGCATAACCCTCTTTATCATCCGCCTGCCTAGAATCTCCTGGTCTTAAAAATATTAGAGAACCTCTGCCGCTAATATCTACCGTGACATTAGCAACTACCTCTTCCATTGGCACCGCAGCAGAGCTAATTCTTTTAATCCCTTTCTTATCGCCTAATGCCTCTTTGAATGCATCACCTAAGACAATACCGATATCCTCATTAGTATGATGAATATCGACCTTTAAGTCTCCGCTAGCCGTGATTTCTAAATCAAATAATCCGTGAAAAGCGAATAATTCCAGCATATGATCTAAAAGACCGATACCTGTATTTACGCTTGATTCTCCGCTCCCATCAATGGCTAATTTTAGCTTTATATTGGTTTCTTTTGTTTCTCTGTTTTTTTCTGCAGTACGCTTTTTCATCTATTCGCTCACTTTCTATTAACTGCGAAACCTGGCCTCCACAGAATCTAAATGCTTATTTAATCCTTCTATGCTGGCAATTTTCTCTAGCGGCTCTTTTATCTTTACAAGTGCTTTTTTAGTATAACTGATTATATGGCTACTTTTAACAAAATCAAATACAGATAATCCGGAGAAGAACCTGGCAGTTCCCTGAGTCGGTAAGACGTGACTCGGGCCGGCCACATAGTCTCCTACCGCAGCAGAGCTATATGGCCCTAAAAATATTGCCCCCGCGTTTTTTATCCCCTTTAACAGTCTGCGTGGATTATTAACCATAATCTCCAAATGCTCAGGAGCTATTTTATTTGTAATCTCGACAGCTTGAGTTAGATTTTTAGTCAAAACAATAAACCCGCTATTATCATTCAGCTGAGACTTTACTTCTTTTGCCAATGTCTTAGAATTTGTAATTAATATCGCCAGCCCTTTTGAGTGCTCTGCCTGAGCGCGTAGATCAGCTACGATAAATTTAGGGTCACTATAGCGATTAGCGATAATCACTAGTTCAGTCGGGCCAGCGATCATGTCTATGCCCACCTGGCCGTAAACCTGTCTTTTTGCCTCACTGACATAGAGATTCCCCGGGCCAACGATCTTATCTACCCTGGGGATGGTTTTTGTTCCGTAAGCAAGAGCGGCTATCCCCTGGGCTCCGCCAACACGATAAACTTCATCTACTTTGAGTAGGTCTGCAACCACCAGTATGTGCGGATTGATAAAACCGTTTTTATCCGGAGGACTGATCAAAACAATCTTCTTTACCCCTGCAATCTTAGCCGGAAGTACGGTCATGTAAACCGTAGAGACCAAAGGCGCTGTTCCGGCAGGAATATATACTCCAACCTTTTCAATCGGCGTATATTTTTCTCCGAGTATAACACCATCTTCGTCTTTAATCTTCCAGCTTTTTCTGATAGTCTTTCGGTAGAAACGGTGTATATTTTCTATGATCGTCTTTAAGCTCGAGACAACATCCGGACTGATATTTTGATAAGCGCCGCTGATCTCTATTTTGGGCACTGCCAACTGTCGAGGAGATAATTTTACTTTATCGAATTTTTTAGTATATTTAATTAAAGCCTCATCTCCGAAAACACGGACATCTTCAATGATCTCCTGAACCCGCTCACTCAAACGGTTGCGTTTAATGTAACCCCTGTTATAAATCTTCTCCAATATCTTATTAGTAAAACGTATGATCTTCATAGTTTTTTCTGAATTATACTTCTTAGCTCTGCAAAGGCCTCTGGGAGCTTCTCGGGATTCTTACCTCCGGCCTGAGCAAAGTCTTTTCTTCCTCCGCCGCTACCTCCTAAAATTTTAGCAATCTCTTTTATTAAATTTGTGGCATCCAGGCCATTTTTCATTAAATTAGCCGTTATCCCTACTACTAACAACGCCCTATTACCGGATTGAGAGCCTAAAGCAATTACCGAATTATCAGTCTTTTGTTTAATCAAATCAACGCTTTTTCTAAGGAAGTTTATATCCAAACTATCCACCTGTCTGGTAATAATTTTTGTCCCGTTTATATCCTCTGCCTGGTTGATCCAATCGTCAATAGAATTTATCAACGCATCCATTCTTTGCGTCTGTTTTGATTTCTCGAGAATTTTTGTACGCTCTACCAATTCTTTATTTTCAGCTTCCTTTTGTTTTTCTTCTATTACCTTGTAAGCATATTTGCCTGTAGCTGCCTCAATTCTCCTTACTCCGCTTGCTATAGATCTTTCTCTTACTATTTTAAATAAACCGATCTGTCCGGTATTTTCAAGATGGACTCCTCCGCAAAGCTCCTGAGAAAAATCTCCGATTGATACGACACGTACCTTTTCTTCATATTTTTCACCAAAAAAAGCAAGCGCACCTGCTTTTTTTGCCGCTTTCAGTCCCATCTCTTTCTTCTTTAAATCGTGATTGCCAAAAATATATCCGTTTACAACTTCCTCTATCCGATTGATTAGTGTATCATCAATATCTTTAAAATGGGAAAAATCAAACCTCAAGCGATCCTCTGCAACTAAGGAACCCTGTTGTTGAACGTGGCTGCCTAAAACCTTTCTCAGGGCTGCCTGTAAGAGATGTGTAGCGGTATGATTTCTTGCAATTGATAACCTACGCTCAGAGTCTACTTCTGCACTTACAGCATCACCAACCTTTAATTTACCTTCTTTTACGCTGCCGATGTGCAATAAAACTTTATCGGACTTTTGCGTATCTCTGACTTCAAAAACATTTTTTCCTTTAGATATTTTTCCTGAATCACCTACCTGTCCGCCTGATTCAGGGTAAAAAACAGTTTGATCAAGCAGAATAGTAGCGCCCTCTCCTTTACCTACCTCTTTAGCCTCCGAATTATCTTTTACGATCTTTAAGATTTTTGCATCTAGAGAATTATCCTCATACCCAGCAAATTTAGTCGCTTTTACTTTAAAATTAACAGCGCCCTGAGCAAAAACATCGCCTTTCATCGAAGTCTGTAATTTTGAGCGCTTTTTCTGTTTCTCCAGCTCCTGCCCGTAAGATGCCTCGGAAATCTCCAATCCGTGCTTCTTCGCCCAGTTACTGGTTAATTCCCAGGGGACTCCATGGGTATCGTATAATTGGAAAGCAACCCGACCTGCTTCTTCTGCGCCCATCTTTCTATTCGCTGAAACCCGAAACTTTTCATTAAAGAGGCCCTCACTTGAATTTAAGGTAGCAATGAAGTTATTTTCCTCGGCGAAAATAATCTCTGCTATGTTCTCACGACGTAAAGCTAATTCCGCATAAAAAGACTGCATTCTCTCGGATAAAACCGGTACTAACTTATATAAAAACGGTACCTCTGCACCTAGCTGTTTAAGATGAAGAATGGCTTTACGGATTAATTTTCTGATTACATAACCCCGGCCTTCATTAGAAGGAATCACCCCGTCATAAATACTAAAGGTTACGGCACGCAGATGATCAGCTATTGCGTAAACTAACCCTCTATTTTTTGATACTTTTTCACCCTGACACTCTGATACAATTTCTTTAACTATTGGTTTAAAGAGGTCGGTCTCAAAATTACTCAAGACGCCCTGCATAACCGCAGCTAATCTTTCTAGCCCCATCCCGGTATCAATATTCTTATTGGGTAAGGGCTCAAGCCCGCCACCTTCTTTACGGTCAAATTGAGTAAAAACCAGATTCCATATCTCAATAAATCTATCGCAATCGCAGGCAGGACTGCAAACAGGCTTTTTACATCCGATCTTTTCCCCCTGATCAAAAAATATTTCAGAGCAAGGTCCGCATGGACCGTTAGGTCCATTACTCTTTGCTTCAGAGGGCCAGAAATTTTCTTTCTCTCCTAACTTTACGATCCTGCTATTGGGTACTCCGATTGAGTCCGTCCAAATCTTATAAGCCTCGCTATCTTCTTTATAGACCGAGACCCAAAGCCTTTTCTCATCTATTTTTAGTACTTCAGTGAGAAACTCCCATGCATAGCTGATCGCCTCTTTTTTAAAATAATCTCCGAAAGCAAAATTCCCTAGCATTTCAAAAAAAGTATGATGCCCGGAGGTTTGACCTACCTTGTCTAAATCATCCGTTCTTAGGCATCTCTGACAGGTAGCAACACGCGTAAAACCGGAATCAAACCCGAGGAATTCCTTCTTAAATTGGTTCATCCCTGCAGGCGTAAATAGAACCGTGGCATCATCCTTAGGAACTAAAGAATCAGGTTCAGGCAGCTTATGTTTTTTGCTCTTAAAAAAATCTAAGAATTTTTTTCTTAAAATATGCGCTTGCATAACTGATTTATCGTATCGCTTACTATATCCACAGAGTAGCCGCGGCGCAAGAGGTAAGCATAGATGCGTTTTCTCGCTTTTTGGGGATCAACACTGCTTAATCTTCTAAATCTTTCTTTAGCAATACTTAAAACGACTTTATCTTCAAAGTAGTTATTCTTTATGCTCTCTAATTCTCGGTCAATGATCTCTTTTGCTATACCTTTTATCAGAAGCTCTCTTCTTATGCGGTTTAAACCCAGAGGTTTTTCTATCCGAGACTTCACCCAATTCTTAGCAAAAAGAGAGTCATCAATAAACCTTTTATCTTTAAGAAAATCGACTACTCTTCTAGCAACTGTTTCGTCAAATTTTTTTCTTTTTAGCCGCTGAATTAACTCTCTCTCACTGCGTAGTCTGAACTTGAGCAGCAAAAAAGCATACTCTTTTGCTTTCTGGAAGGTGTCTCCTTTACTAATCACTTTTTACCAGAAAGTATCCACGTGAAGTCCGGATTAAAGCGCTCCCCTTGATTTTTGAGGTTAAATCCTGATAATCAGAAAGGTTATTTACGGGTTTTCGATTTATCCCTGTGATCAAATCACCCAAAACTAATTGAGCATCATCTGCCGGGCTGTCCGGCTCAATATTCACTACCACTACACCTTGTTTTTCCTGAATATTGTATCTACGCGAATTCTCGAGGGTGATATTCTCAACCTCAAGCCCCCTCCAGGCAGCACTCTCTTCGCTCATACTATCGAGCTTCTCAACATCATCCGGCCTCTCCCCGATAACTATACTCAAATTCAGATTCTTATTATCACGTACAACTAAAACCTCTGTCTTATTGCCTACTTGGGCGGAGGCAACAGCGCTAAGTAATTGCCTGACATTATTTACATCCTTACCGCCAAACTGTTTTATAATATCCCCCTCTTTCATGCCTCCTTTTTCCGCCGGACTATTATCCAGGACCTTAGCCACTAAAACCCCGTTTTTATCCGCTAGGCCGAAATACTCCGCTAATTCATCAGTTAGATCCTGCACAGTAACCCCCAGCCAACCATAGAGGATCTTCTTTCCCTCTATCAGCCGGGAAAGTATTCTTTTAGCATTATTAACCGGAATTGCAAAACCTACGCCTTGATACCCTCCGGTAGTTGAGAATATCGCAACATTAATCCCTACTATTTCGCCTCTTAGGTTAACTAAAGGGCCCCCTGAATTACCCGGGTTTATCGCAGCATCAGTCTGGATTAAATCGCTAAAATCTTTTTCACCTGCCATCCTGCCTAATGTCCTATGCAAGGCACTGATTACTCCTACGGTTACAGTTGGTTCCGGATTCTGCAAAGCAAATCCAAAAGGATTTCCGATCGCAACTACCCATTCTCCGATCATTACTTGATTAGAATCACCAAGCTTAGCTACTGGGAGCTCTTTTGCGTTTATTTTTATCACTGCCAGGTCTGAACGTGCATCCTTGCCTTTAATCTCCCCCTTAAACTCTCTTCCGTCCGGTAGAGTAACTGTAATCTTATCCGCACCGCCGACTACATGCTCATTTGTTAAGATATAACCTTCCGTGTCAATGATTACTCCGGAACCTAATCCGGTCTGCTTATATTCCCTTTCAGGAATCTCTCCGAAGAAATCATCAAAGAAACTGCGGAAGATATCGTCTTCTTTTAGAAAAGGAGAACTACCAAACGGAGTTGAGAAATACTGCCTTCTGCTTCCGATCTTAGCGGTATGTTCCGTGCTTATAGAAACTACTGCCTTACCGGTAGTATTCGCTACGTTAGTCACCGCATATTCCATACCAAGGCCTTCAGAAACAATTCCGGGGTCTTTTGTAATCACTGACCCTGTTTCAAAATCTTTACTCTCTACGCTAGGAGAAATATCTAATCGCACCGCAACCAACAGGCCGATAATCAAGCCGATTAATAACGCTGACCCAAAAAATATAGATCTTCTCTTCATTTCCTATCCCCCTAAGAAAATTAATTTAAATTAATTTGCTTCCTTACTTCCTTCTCTATATCATTCTGCAACTTTGTTTGTTCTTTGAGCAGCTTTATTGCCGCATCCCTACCCTGACCGAGTTTCTGATCCTGGTAAGATAACCAGGTACCGGATTTAGTAATTAATTCTAACTTTATCCCAGCATCGAGAATTGCCCCTACTTTAGAGATACCTTCGTTATGCAGGATGTCAAATTCTGCCTCGCGAAAAGGAGGTGCAACTTTATTTTTCACTACCCTTACCCTGACTCTGGTACCGATTACAAGATCTTGTGATTTCAAGGTAGCGATTTTTCTTACATCTAACCTTACTGAAGCATAAAACTTCAAAGCCCTGCCGCCGGGGGTAGTTTCAGGTGAACCAAACATTACACCGATCTTCATGCGGATTTGATTAATAAAAATAACGCAGGTGCGGGATTTGCTGATTGCTCCGGTGAGTTTACGCAATGCCTGCGACATCAGCCGCGCCTGTAATCCGATGTGCGAATCCCCCATCTCTCCTTCTATTTCTGCCCGGGGAGTAAGTGCAGCTACGGAATCAACGACTACCAGATCCACCGCATTAGAGCGTACCAAAGTCTCTGCTATTTCTAATGCCTGCTCTCCGGTGTCAGGCTGAGAAATCAAAAGTTCATCCAGATTCACCCCGATAATCTTAGCATAAGAAGAATCAAAGGCGTGTTCCGCATCAATAAAAGCCGCTACCCCACCTTTCTTCTGTACCTCTCTGATTGCGCTTAATGTAAGTGTGGTCTTGCCTGATGCCTCAGGCCCGAATACTTCGATTACCCTGCCGCGCGGCAACCCTCCAACCCCCAAAGCTAGATCAAGAGTAAGCGCGCCCGTAGGAACAGAGTCTACATCTGCTTTGGTGTGCTGCCCTAATTTCATGATCGAGCCTTTTCCAAACTGTTTCTCTATCTGCAATAGTGCAAGCTCCAGGGCCTTCTTACGGTTAGAAATATCCTCTGATTCATGCTTAACTTTCTTCTCCACCACCATCATGCCCTCCGATTTTAAGTTTTTGCTGGATTAAGACAAACAATTATACTCCAGCAACTTACATCTGTCAAACAAATATTATTTATCTCTCTAATATAATAGACGTGTGTTATAGAGATTTCTAACTAAATAAAATTAATATTTAAGCAGGGTAAAGGTTATGAGGCCGGTTTGGTAGTTGGGTTAGGGTTAGGTCTAAATTCACCAACTACCTTACCTAACAACCAAACTGGCATCTTTACCCTTGCCTAACTACAAGTGGTTTACATTGACACTGGGTATAAAATATGTTATATTTCGCTTTATGGATGAGATGCATGTACTGAAAGAGAAAACTGAGCGCACTAAATTCGAGTTCAACATACTTTATGAGATCTCCAACGCCATGGCTACTACCCTGAAGCTGGATGAGATCCTCTACATCATTCTTACCGCTGCTACAGCCCAAACTGCCCTTGGCTTTAATCGCGCCTGTTTATTTCTGG
>JBDRMO010000057.1:0-2605 GCA_043812095.1 Candidatus Omnitrophota bacterium
GGCAGATCGCCTATCCCTAAATTAAGCTCAGATAATACCCTGATCAGCTGGATAACAGTTAAGCGTGATCCCCTCATTTATGAAGAGGTAAAGCGGCACTGGCAGGATACGCGCGATGCTACTTATTATCACCTGGAGCAAAATATGCGCTTACTTACCGCAGAAGTAATCATCCCTAGCTTCTTAGAAGATAGGTTCATAGGCTTTATTGTACTGGGAGATAAAATTTCAGGACAGATTTATACTCCGGAAGACTTAGGTGTTTTCCAGATTCTTGCCAGCCAAGCAGCTTTAGCTATTGAAAATGCGCAATTCTATGATGAAACTAAAACCATGCAGGATCAAATCGCCCAGGCAGAGAAGATGGCTACGGTTGGAACCATGGCTGACGGATTATCGCACCAGATTAATAATCGGTTTTATGCACTCTCATTAATCGCCGGAGATACCATAGACACTATAAAATTAACTGATACTACACAATGCTCTACTGAAGTTAAGGATATGATCGGTCAAATAAGTAAAGCCTTGAATCGAATCCAGTCGAACGTAATGCAGGGCGGCCAGGTTGTAAAGGATATCTTAAAATATACGCGTAAAGGAGAGGGGAGCGTTGAGCCGGTAATTCTAGACCAAGTCATAGACAGCACATTAGAGATGGTGCAATATAAGGTCAAGCTCTCTGAAATCGACATTATCCGTAATTATCCAAATGATACCCCTAAGATTAAAGGCAACCCCATCCAGCTGCAAGAGGCATTCTTTAACTTTATTGATAATGCCTATGATTCCATAGTAGAGAGACAGAATACGCTGCAAGAAGAAAATTATCGGGGGAAAATTAATATTTCAGCCAAGCCTCAGGGAAGGTATCTGGAGATTGTAGTAGAAGATAATGGCCTGGGCGTAAAGGAAGCAGACATGAAGAAGCTCTTCACGCCATTTTTTACAACTAAAATCTCAGCACGCAAGAAGGGTACCGGCCTTGGCCTTTATGTGATCAAACGCATAATTACCGATATGAATAAAGGCAAGTTGACCTTTGAGTCTCAATATAAGGTAGGTACTAGATTTATTATTGAGCTGCCGATTGCATCATAAGAATTGGTTTATTGACATTCAAATCAAAATGCGTTATTTTAACAGGGGGTAAAAATGCCAAAATTACTAATTGTAGATGACGAACAGGATGTAAGAGAATTCGCGGCAAATTTCTTTCGTAAACGCAAAATCGAAGTGCAAACCGCCCAAAGCGGTGAAGATGCGCTTAGTCAGCTAGAAAAACAAAAAGCTGATTTAGTGCTTTTAGATATCAAGATGGGAGGGATTGACGGAGTAGAGACTTTAAAACGCATCAAGAAAATAGACAAAGATACACGGGTGATAATGGTTACGGGAAGAAAACCGGACGAAGACGGATCATTCGAAGAATGCAGCAAGCTTGGCGCAATTGATTATATCCATAAACCACTTGAGTTAGACGAACTCGAAAGAGTAGTAATGAAGGCTTTAAAATGAAAATAAATTACAAAAAAGAGCTTGAAGGCGCAGCTAAGACGATGATCCTGGTGCATGAGCCAACCACCTTGATCAAGATGATCGCCCGCACCATAGTCAGCAAGGTCAGGGTCCATCATGCCGGTATATTATTACACGACATGGATCAGGATACATATATACTGACGGTTTCCCGGGGGACTGCCGGACTTAAAATTCCTCCGGGATTCGCTCGGATGGATTCTGATAATCCGCTGATTAGCTTTTTTAAAAAACGATTTGATAAGCAGCTCCTCAAAAACAATATTTTCATCTACGAAGAGGCAAAGAAAATAGCTAATAAAAGAAAGCTTAATCCTCTAGTAGTAAAAATCTTAAAAGGCGCTCTTTACCAGATGGAGATATTTGAGGCTATTGTCTGCATTCCAAGTTACTACAGGGATGAACTCCTGGGCTTATTATTGCTTGGGAAGAAAAAAAGCGGCAAAAAGTTCGCCCAGGATGAGCTGGATTTCTTCGTTGCTTTAGCCTCAGACGTAGCTATGGCAATCCAGAATGCCCTGCTTTTTAAGGAACTGACCTCGGAGCTTGATAAAAAACAGAGGCTTTTTATCCACACCACCATTGCTTTGGCTGCGGCAATTGATGCTAAAGACCACTATACCCACGGCCATACCGCCAGGGTTACACGCATCAGCCTCGATATCGCAAAGGAAATCTGTTTACGCAATAACCATCGCTTCGATGATAAATTTCTCGAAGATCTCCATGTCGCAAGCCTGCTGCATGATATCGGTAAAATCGGGATCCCGGAAGCTATCTTGAATAAAAACGATAAATTAACTCCGGAAGAGGTCTGTAAAATAAAGCAGCATCCTACAGTAGGAACAACGATCCTCCAGCCGATACGCGAATTAGACCGTGCGATATTAGGAGTTAAATATCACCACGAAAGATTTGACGGTGGAGGTTACCCGGACGGACTCAAAGGAGAAGAAATCCCAATCATTGCCGCGATAATTTCTGCGGCAGATGCATTTGACGCAATGACTTCAGACAGGCCATACCGTAAAGCTTTAACCACTACAGAAGCAATCGAAGAAATAAA
>JBDRMO010000058.1:0-3437 GCA_043812095.1 Candidatus Omnitrophota bacterium
CATCCCTCTTTAGTTCTACGCTTAATCCTTCGCCTTTTTCCTGGAGAGAAGCTTCATCTATAGCATGCTGTATATCCTGAGTACCGCCGCCGAATTGTATATCTATTACCCTTAGTATCTCCTCTTCCGGACTCAACACAGTATCAACGTTACATCCAGTCAAAGCCCTAACATCATCCAGTGCGAAGATATTTAAAGGATCAGACATCGCTACGGTCAAAGTATTACCCATTTTCGATAAAGGAATCAGGCTGTATTGCCTGGCCATGCGTTCAGGAACTAGATTAATTACATTGGGATCAAATTTGTATTTAGTAAGATGCAGGGTGGGAATATAAAGCTGCTCAGATAAAAGAGAAAGTAAAGTCTCCTCGCTGATCAAACCCTGTTCAACGAGTATCTTTCTTAACGGAGTACCTCTTTTCTTCTGAATCTCCAATGCCTTATCTAATTGATTCTTATCTAAATGATTACTCTTGATCAATAACTCGATTATATTATCTTTTAATGTGGCCATCTTACAATTCGTAACTCGTACGCTCGTAACTAGTAACTCGTAATTAAATAACTAAATCCCAATTAATCTAAGAATCCTGATTTGTAACTGCTTTTTAATGCTTTAAATTACTAGTTACGTATTACTAAATTACTAGTTACTGATTTTTACTCATCCGGGGCAGTTACGCGTAATATCTCTTCGATCGTTGTCTCGCCTGCCAATACTTTCTCTATTCCGTCCTCTCTTAAAGTAATCATCCCCTCTTTACGCGCCTGCTGTTTGATAACATGCTCCTGCGCCCGATTCAAAACTAGATCCCTGATGTTTGAAGATAACAGCAGCACTTCGGCGATACCGGTCCTTCCGGCATACCCTAGATTAAAACAGCGGCTGCAACCCTTACCTCGGAAAAACTCTAACTTTTTATTTTTATTGATCCCTAACTTTAAACTATCGATCATATCTTTTGCTATTGTGTATGACTCCTTACAATAAGGACAGACCTTTCTTATCAAACGCTGAGCTACTACACAAACAACCGATGAATTGATCAGGTAAGGTTCGACCCCCATATTGATCAGACGAACGATCGAGCCTGCTGCGGTAGTGGTATGCAGGGTGGAGATCACCAGATGTCCGGTTAACGCACTTTTGATTGCTATATCAACCGTATCATAATCGCGGATTTCACCGATCATAATCACATTGGGGTCCTGCCGTAAAATCGAACGCAGGGCGCTGGAAAAAGTTAAACCGATCTCCGGTTTGGCATTGACCTGATTGATCCCCTCTAATTGAAATTCGACAGGATCCTCGACTGTAACCAAATTAATCTCCGGGTTATCGATATATTTTAAAATCGAATAAAGGGTGGTGGTCTTACCGCTTCCTGTCGGGCCGCAAATCAATATCATTCCGTGCGGCAACTTGGCTACCTTAGAGATCTTCGAGACTATCTCTACGCTAAAGCCCAATTTTTTCATATCCAGGGTAGCCTGCGCCCTATCCAGGATACGGATCGCAACCTTCTCTCCGAAACTGGAAGGTATGATCGAAACGCGAAAATCAACTTCTCTGCCGATCATCCTCAGCTTAAATCTTCCGTCCTGCGGAAGCCTATGCTCGGCGATATCTAAATCTGACATTACCTTGATACGTGAAACAATTAAAGGATGCATCTTTTTAGGAGGGGCTTTCTGTTCCTGCAGCATTCCGTCGACACGGAAACGCACCCTTAAACTGCGATCAAACGGCTCCACCAGGATATCCGAGGCCTTCTTTTTTACCGCTTCTTCTACTATCATATTAGTGATCTTAATTACCGGGGCCTCCTGACTTACCCGGGTTAACTCCTGATCACTCGGTAATATCTCCTTCTCTTCTTTTACCAGCTCAATTGCTGAAACATCAATCTCTTTTACTAAGTCATCAATAATACCCTTGGTTACGTCAGGATAAGATGCCTCGATCGCTTCCTTTACATCAGTAGTAGAAGCGATCACCGAATTTATTTTAAAGCCGGTGAGATTCTGCACATAGTCTATGGCAAATATATTTAAAGGATCAGCCATAGCCAAAGTTACGGTATCACCCATCTTTGATACGGGGATGATCTGATAATGGTGGGCGGTGGAATACCCGACAATCTTCACTACCTCCGGATCTATCTTAAAACGTTTCAAATCGATTAACGGCAGACCTAAGCCCTCGCTAAGAGCAGAAACCAATTCATGTTCTTTAACGAATTTAAGTTCTACGATAATATCGCTTAAGCGGCCGCCTTTATCTTTCTGCACCTCCAATGCCTGATTCAACTGTTCGCGGCTGATTAGCTTGTTATTGATGAGTATTTCGGTTATGCGTTCTTTTAAAGATATCATATTTTTGAGTAGCTAGTAAATTATTAATCCGTAACTAGTAATTCCCTAGAATTATTATTCAACTCTATTATATTTTGCTTTCTTATAGCTATTTAATTATGAGTTACTAGTTACGAGATTACGAGTTACTAAGCTATTCTTTATCCTTGTAATATTTGGAGATTGCTTTTTTGATCTCTGAGGAGGTAGATACAAAAGTCTGGATGCTGCAACCGGTCAACATTTCGACGTCTTCAATCGCCTGTACATTCAGCGGATTAGACATTGCCAGAGTAAGATTGTTGCCGATCTTGTCTATGGGGATGAGTAAATACTGCCTTGCCACACGTCCGGGAATAATATTAGCCACTTCGGGATTAACATCGTAGCTGCCCAAAGGCAGATAAGGAAAACCGTATTGCGCGGTCAGGGTCTGAGCGATATCTTCTTCTTTAGCAAAGCCTAGCTCTACGATCACTTCACCGATCAAGCCGCCTCTTTCCTTTTTCACCGCTAATGCCTTATCCAATTGACGCTGATTAATAATGCCGCGCTCGATGAGCAGTTCACCTAGATGTTTATTTACAACTTTTCTCACCGTCATTTATTCTCTTCCTTAAAAGCTGCTACACAATTTTTTCCCCTGCTCTTAGCCAGAACTACCAAATCCTTGGCAACAGAGATCAACTCCTGGGCATCTATGCCATCCAGAGGATTTTCGCTCAGTCCGGAGCTGACCGTAATCCTTTTATTAAGATCGCTGTCTTCGCTAAAAGCGAATTCTACCTTCTTTCTAATCTCCTCAGCCAGATCCTGCGCCTTACGCTTATTCTTCTCCGGCATTAATATCGCAAATTCATCATCTCCGATTCTCCCTACCCGGTCAATATCGCTGACCGAGTCCTGGATTAAAGAGGATATTTTCTTTAAGGTGGATTCGACCCGTAAAGAGCCGGCGTACTGGTGGTACCTTTTAAAATTATCAATATCAAATATTATAAACGAGCAGGGCCTCTGGTAAGTAATCCCCCTCTTTATCTCCTCCTGCAGGCGGGTTTTCATAAATTCCTCATTATACA
>JBDRMO010000059.1:0-2055 GCA_043812095.1 Candidatus Omnitrophota bacterium
CGGCAGGCAAAATGTATGCCGACTAGGCCGATGATGTTGGATGCCCCGTCTGAGAGAGAATGCAGGCCGTCAGCCACCATGCTTTTGCAGTTGCTGATATTCCCGTAGATGATCTTTGCTAAGGCCACCAGCCAGTTAAGAACCAATACCAAAAGCAGTATTTGCCTTACCTTAGTATAATGTTCTTCTAGTGAAGGCGTCATATGGCTATTATATATTGACTCAGTGTATATTTCAAAGGAAAGTTTAGGTTTGATATTTCATCCATGTAGCGGTGCTTGTCTAGAGGAATTATTTTGCGGGTGGCTTGACTGTGTGATGAGCTCGGACGCCCTGTTCAAAAAAACTCCTTGCATTTTAATATATATAAGAGTAAAATTTACAGAGATAAATAAAATAATTGACTAAAAAGCAAGTTGCAATCCTATTAACAGGAGAATAAGGAATGAAGGCAAAGGTAGTAATTTTATGCAGTGCAGTATTAATAATGATTATGGTTCAGACTTTAAGCCTTGCTGAGCAGAGCCACCCGAGGCTAAGGGAGCCTGAGTCCGCTGCCCTCATCCCTATGACTGTCTTAGCTCGCAGCGGAACAATAAAGATAACTCAACCCGATGGAACGATCCTGATTATCGAACCAGATCAACCTCTACCCGATATTTTCTCAGGCTCAAAGGTTGAGGTTATTAACGGAGAAATATTATTTCTTACAGAAGATGCCATCATCAGTATCGAGGCAAACGAAGGAGTTATTTTTTCTCAAAGTCTTCTATCTGGTAAGGCAATAATTACTGTCACCTCTGGCGATATAGAGATTATCACCAAGGAAAAAGAAAGGATAATACTTAGCCTAGGATATAGCTACTATACGGCCACAGGAGAAATCGTCGCACCCGCTATGGAAAGACCTTATGAGCCGGAACCGAAAGAAGTAAGTCCATATATGCCATAAAAAGGCATTATAAAAACTAAGGGAGGAATGATAAAGGCTCCTAGGCGGCTAATTTTTATTTTATCTGTATCTTGGTGGCTTATATTGATAATTCCTAAAGTAGAGGCGTTAAAGATTGAGAGCTGGGGAGTGTATCCTTATGTGAACGTAGAGCAAAAGTATGACGATAATATCTATCTTGACCCAAATAACAAAAAGGATGATTTCATTACCACGCTTGGCCTAGGGGTAACCCTGGAGAAGGCGAGAAGAAGATATGGACTTAAATTAGATTATCGTGCAGATTTTATCAAATACTACAACTACACCCGAGAAGATACAGAACACCATACCCTATCTTGTCTTGTAGATTTAAAGCTTATTCCATTTAGACTAAGATTTGAAGATAGCTTTGAACGCACCTCTGATCCCGCAGATTCAGAGAAGACGGCACGGGAAGACCGCATCCGTAATATTTCCTCTTTAAAGATCATTCGTCAGCAGGATCGCCTAGAGTTTGAAATGGGATATTCAAATATAACGGACGATTACGATAATGATAGTGAGTTAGATAAATTAGAAGACATCCTTACTTTAACTAGCTACTACAAATTTTTTCCTAAGGTTTCCTTTCTTTTAGAATACAATTATGGCCAAATATGTTACGATGAAACAACGCATAGCGATTCTAATTATAATCAGATTCGAGTTGGCTTTAAAAGTGTTGATACCGCTAAACTTAGCGGTCTGGTTAAGGTAGGATATCAGAAAAGGGATTACAAAGAGCAAGGCAAAGGGGACTTTGAAGGCCTGAGTGTCTTTGCGAATTTAACCGAAAAGCTTTCCAGCCGCACTAAAGTTGAATTATCCAGCGATTGGGCGGTAAATGAGTCGAGCTATTCTACCAATAACTATTACGTCTTAAGTGGTCTGGGTTTAAAATTGACCCATAAACTTGGGCCCAAATGGACCTTTTCATCAGAAGGCTCTTATTACTTAAACAAGTACCCTCAAGAGACTACTGAAGGAGCTCAGAGGGCAAAGCGAGAGGACGACATTTGGACAGGCGGTTTTGGTTTAAATTATCAACTGCAAAAAGGGGTTTCTCTGGGGATAGGCTATCA
>JBDRMO010000060.1:0-20986 GCA_043812095.1 Candidatus Omnitrophota bacterium
TTTTTCTCTTTAGCTTTTTCTTGTAATACGGCAAAGTCATCTAAATTGACAACCGCGTATCTTTCACTCTTAAGATATGCTGTTATTTCTTGAACATGACTACTTTCTTTAAAATCAATTAAAAAAATAACTTGAGACGGAACCGCCTTGATTATTCTTTCAATTTCTATAATCAGTTGATCAATTTCAAAAGGCTTTGCCATAAAACCATCAGCTTCAATGTTCTTAAAGGTCATTTCTAAGTCTCTTCTTGCTGTCAAGACTAAAACCGGGTATTTAGAATGGCCGTGTGGCGTGGATATTTTATTATAAAACTCTATTCCGCTCATTTTAGGTAAATTAATATCCAATATAATTAAATCAGGACTGACCTCGTTAAGTTTCTCTAATGCTTCTATACCATCATAAGCAGCTACTACTTCATACCCCCTTGTCTGTAGCCGGAATTTTATTAATTGCACCAAATCTGCCTCATCTTCAATTAATAGAATGGTTTTATTGTATTCCATCTAAACCTCAGTCTTTAACCTATAAGCCTCTTGACTTTGCTTAATAAGTCCTCGAGTTCAAAGGGTTTCGTCAAATAACCATCTGCTCCAACTTCCTTAACCTTCGCTGATAGGTCGTCCATAGTACTGGCAGTAAATAATAAAACAGGGATGTGTTGTAATTTATCATTATTTTTTAGCTGCCTACAGACCTCATCTCCTCTGATTGAAGGTAGAATTAAATCTAGAAGTATAAGGTCAGGCATATTTTGCTGGGTTAACTCAATTGCCTCTTTCCCATTGACGGCATTGATTATTTCATAACCTGCCTTTTTCAATCTAAATGTCGCCACCTTAAGTAAATCTGGTTCGTCGTCAACAATCAAAATTTTCCTTGCCATACCTAGCCCCGGCGTTCTGTAATCGGTAAAACGAAGCAGAAAGTTGAACCTTTACCAAATTCCGATTCTAACCAAATTTTTCCATTGTGTTGTTCAATTATTTTTTTACTTATTACCAAACCTAAACCTGTCCCTCCTGTCATTCTATCTTTTCCTAACTGCTCGAATGGCTGAAAAAGTCTGGGCTTTTCTATATCTGCTATTCCTAGCCCAGTATCTTGCACAGAGATACATACTGCGTTATCTTTCCTATCTGTAGTAATTGTAATGCCACCTTTGTCTGTGAATTTAATGGCGTTGCCAACCAGATTTACCAAAACCTGAGTAATTTTACCTAAGTCGAATTCTATTTTAGGCAAATCTTCCTTAAGTTCGATCTTAAAATCTAACCCCTTATTTTTTGCTAGTTGCCCCATCGTTTTATATGTTTCTCTAACAACTTCGTTTATATCGTTTACTTTTGTCTCGAATTCTATTCTTTCGGAATCTATCTTCTGGAAATCCAGAACATCGTTAATTATTCGAGCGAGCCTATCCACGTTCCTCTTTGCGGTATTTAAAAAATCTTCCTGCTCTTCATTGATCAATCCTGTTTCTCCATCTAGAACTATACCGATACCTTCCTTAATGGCGGTCAGAGGCGTTCTTAATTCGTGTGATACCATTGAAACGAAATCTGACTTTACTTTCAAAGCCTTTCTTAGTGAAGCTTCTGTCTTTTGGCGAAAAAGAATCTGTCTCTTGAGCTGAGAAAAAATCAGAAGAATTAACGCAAAACTCAAACTATAGCCTAGGATTATCACGCACAGCGTATTACTTTTATTTCTTGCGTTTTCAAGCGACCAGTTTCCTAAGAACATCTTCTCGCTTTTTATCAAATCATCCATATCCTGACGTACCTGATCCATAATCACTTTCCCTTGATTAGTGAAATCAGATTGTGACGCTGTATCGAGGCTTCCTTCTTCCATCCAGCCTATTGATCTTTCGAGTAAGTCAAGTTTTTCCTGAATTACGGAATTTAGAACAAGTAATTTCTGCTTTTTCTCGACTTGGTTTAAATTTAACGCTACGAATTTAGCCCTTAATTGCTCAATGATTGGAAGAGCATTATTATATACTGTAAGGAATCGCTTTTTTCCTGTGAGAACATATCCGCGTCGCGCAGTTTCGGCATCCTTTAAATAAGAAAATAATTCTTCTATTTTTATTAAATTTTCGTAGGTTTCATTTTCTTTAATATCGGTTTTATACATTTTATTGAGATTAAAATATGCAACCCAACCAACTGCTAAGTTCAGCAATAATGCCAAAGTTAGACTGAAAAGTAAAATGTTTCTTTTAATCAAGCCTAAAAAAAATGTTCCTTTCATAAATTTTGTCTTTCCCGCAGAAAGCTCCTTATTATATTTTTAAGATATTTTTTATAGTGGCGATTAATGTATTGTGGTCATAGGGCTTTTCTAAATAAGCCTCTACCCCTTCATCTAAGACTTGCTGTTTATATACCTCATCATTTATGCCTGTAAGTACTACCACTGGAATGGTTTGAGAATAATTTGATGCCTTTATATTTTTTAAAACCGAAAGGCCACCGCCAGCAGGTAACATTAAATCCAAAATAATCAAATCCGGTCTTTCCTTTAGGGTAAGCTCAACTCCCCGATAAGCATCGCTAGCAACACAGATATTAAAGCCTTCCACAGAGAGCCGTTTTATTAAAACTTTAGCTGTATCTTGTTCGTCTTCAATAATTAAAATTTTGTTCATATTCCCTCCTTTTTCAAATAAATATAACGAATTTAAAATTACTATCTTGCATTGCTTATATCCTACTCGGAATCGGAAAAAGAATCATTCCTGACTTTATATACTACCAGAAACGGGATAGAATCATCTTCGACTTCATCAGCGTAGACTAATTCAAAATGCTTAAGGTCCTGCCGGTTGAGCATCTGAAAGAGCATGCTCTTTACACCTTCTTCAGTAAAATTAATAGTCAATTCTTTTGACTGCCTGCTCTCTTTAGACGGTGATAAATAATCCTCGGAGTCCAACTCAGGAGGCGCAAATAATATACTCAGCTGAGGAATACGTAAGAGCTGTTTTCTCAGGATTACTAACTCCACATCGTACTTCTTACAGATTTCAAAAGCCTTATCCTCATCGCTTAGATAAAACCTTGATATGTCTTTCAGGACCTCAGCGCTTCCGGAAGGCAGATACTCCAGATATTGGCCTCCTACCATCCTCAGAGATCCCGCACCTGCATCCTCACTCACCCAGGTAATATGGTCAATAGTCACTGCCTGCGGATAATTATCTTTCAAGTATTTGAGCATCTTGATACTTCTTGCATTCGTACGTACTTCGCTGATGCTATCCGGATCTAAAGGACTTAATCTTTGGCTGGAAATATTATAACCGATAACCCCCACAATTAAAAATATTACAATAAATACCACCGGAAGATACTTAGAATCCTTCCCGAATAAAAACCGCACTATCGCAGAGACCGCGATACTCATCGCTATTGCCGAGATAATCGGAACCACCGCCACATAGCCACGCCAGCCGGTATAAGTTGCTACTGCCCCCAGAATTATCCAAAAGAGAAACAACAGGTTTTTGGGATTTCTTTTGAATATACAAACTAAAAAAGCAATCGGAATGGAGAAAATCGCAATCCCGCTGGTAAAAATGTAAAAAGGTAAAGCCTTTCTCTGATGTAGAACGGTAAAATTCTTCATAAACCAATCCATCTCCGGATGATGCGGGTTTAGCCCATATTTAGCAAAAATCGGATAGTACCAGGGTAGACTCATAATAAGTACCGGAATAGAACAGGTCAGAAAAAACTTAAAAGCATTTTTAACCAGACCGGGGCTATAGATAATAATCGAAAGAGACATAAATAAGATTAAAGGAAGATAAATCAATGCTGTTCCGCTCCATGAAAGCATAGCTAAAGCAAAAAGCGTTCCTGAAATCACACAGAGATAAAAACCTTTTTTACCGGTTATATCCGTCAAAAGCATAAAAAGCAGCGAAATCGCTGCCAGAGAAAATAAATCTCCGGGCACAAAAGGCATCAATTCTCCGGCGCGGGCACGGATAATAATGCCATAGGATAATGAACCTGCTAAGGCACCGATAATACTGAATAATTTGTCTTGAGAAATCAGGTAAGACAACCAATAGATTAAGAGAATATAAAAAACTGCCTCAAGCAAATTAAAATAATGAGTGAATATGGTCAGCGGTAGAAACCTACGGAATATCTTATAAGCCGAAGCTACCATATAGTGAAAGAGCGGCGGGTAAGTCATCGGGCGGCTCAAGGTCGTAAATTCGTAGATGTCAGGATTTAAACGATGCCCGCTCTCGATTACCTGATTAACCTGGCGGTAATGCCACCAGGCATCATCGCTGATATAACCGTCTAATTTAATATTCTGCGTCCTTAATGGCAAACCAATCAGGCATACTAACCCTAGAAAGATTGCAATTGTAGAACGTCTGTAAAAGAACTGTGTAAATTTACTTACCCTGCTCTGATTATTCTTTTTCATATTAATCTAAGGTATCCTCAATATTTATATAATCCTTAAAATTCATTTTCTCTCCTAATTCCTGCTTTGTAACCCTGACTCTATCGGAAACATAGGGATGAGTCCTGAAATAAGAATGGGGCCCAGCCGGCTTTCTTCTATTTATTTCATGTAATTTCTTTAAAAAAATAACCATCCCCTCGGGATCATACCCAGCTAACTTTGAATAACGCACGCCTAACTTATCGGCTAATAATTCATCTTCTCTAGAATACCCTAACAATAACGTGATAAAGGCCGCATCGGCAGCAGCAAGTACTTTCCCGGAATCAGGACTTGCTGCGCCTAAAAGCATCAGTAGAGAATATCCCTGAAGTGCTTGGAGTTTTTTTATGCTGTGTCTGGCAACGATATGTGCAACTTCATGCGCTATAACGCCTGCAAGCTCATCATCATTATCTATTTTCTCCACTAGTCCTTTATTGATATAGACAAAACCACCCGGTAAAGATACGGCATTAACCTCATCATCATCCAAAACCTTGAAATAATAATCGATGTCCTTCCTGTCGCAAACGCCGGCAATATCCTTGCCGATATCCTCTATACGTTTCTGAATCAAAGGATCATCTACCAATTCATATTCCTTCTCTACCTGTTTAACTATAGCCTTGCCTAATTGGACTTCTTTTTCCGTACTATAATTGTATAAATAAGCTTCTTCCTGTCCGGTGACAATATTATATTCCCTGGAACATCCGTTAAAGCCGAAAGATATAATTATTATCATCCCCAATACACCAATACGCTTTAGCAAACAATACAACTTTCTTAAAGGCAGGCCGACCACATTATAAAAACATCCTTCTATGCGTCGGATAAAGAATGCTCCTCTGCCCTGGATATCAAAACTCCCTGCCATCTCTAAAGGAGAAACCCGTGAAAAATATGCATTTATTTCGCTATCGCTTAACTGATCCATATAGACCTTGCTTTTTTCGTAATCCACCAAGGTCTTATCCTTATCTTTATCGATTACAGCAACCCCGGTGTAAAGCCACTGCGGCCTACTTGATAATTGCTTTAACATCCTTGCGGCTGCCTTTAGATTCTTCGGCTTACCGAATATTTTACCATCCTGAACTACAATCGTATCCGCACCAATTATGATACCATTTTTAACCCTTTCCGCAACTGCTTTCGCCTTCTTCCGGGCATTCCTTTTAACCAAAGCCGGATAAGATAAATTAATCGCTCGATGCATCTCCCTGATCCCGCTGGGGACAACTTTAAATTTTAAACCAAATACCCTAAAAAGCTTTATCCGCGCCTTAGAACCTGTAGCCAAATATATCATCTTCAATTTAACGAAGCACTTTCACCGGCAAGATATCCTGTTGAAAATGCTTCTTGCAGATTAAAGCCCCCTGTGTCCGCGTCTAAATCCAGAATCTCGCCACAGAAATATAACCCTTTGATCAAACGTGATTCCATTGTACGCGGATTTACATCTCCTAAAGATACTCCTCCGCGCGTAATCATTGCCTCCTTGATCGGCCTGGGCCTAAGGATATCCAGCCTAAACGCCTTAAATAATGAAACTAAATTCTTACGTTCAAGCTGCGTAATCTGACTGACAGATTTATGCGAATCAATCCTCGCAAGCTCTAAGAACGTATCAATCAGTGCAATCGGAAGCATGCTTTTCAATACTTTCTTTATCTTTAGCGTACGATTCTCCTTGAATTCTCTTAATAATCTTCCGTTAACCTGCTCTTGGGATAAAGCGGGCTTGAGGTCAATTTCTAGATAAACCTGTCTGCCTTCATCCAACCAATCTATGATTCTAGCGCTTAAAGAGAGAACTAAGGCGCCGGAAATACCGAAATCCGTAAAAAGTAACTCACCTACATCCGAGATAATCTGTCTTTGGCCGTCGCTAAATTTAATCCGGATATTCTTCAGCATCAGATTTTTTAAAATTTTTGGGAATTTTTGTCTTGTCTCAAGCGGTACCAGTCCGGGCTTTAAGGCAGTGATTGTATGCCCTAATCTTTGTGAAATTTTGAGCCCCTCGCCGCTAGAACCCGTAAAAGCATAGGAAACCCCACCGGTAGCTAAAATCAATCTTTCGCAGGGTATGGCTGAGCCGCTTTCGGATAATATACCCTTTATCTTTTTATCCTGCATAAAAATATCTTTTAAGCTAGTCTTATAAATTATTTTTACTCTATTCTTAACCAGCTCTTTTTTTAATATATCAAGTATACTGCTTGAGTTATCTGACACAGGAAAAATCCGCCCTTGCCTCTCTGCTTTAAGTTTTAAGCCCCTCTCCTGGAAAAAATTTAGCAGCTCTGAATTAAAAAATTTCTTGAAGGCATCTCTTAAGAATTGACCGTTCTTTGAGAATCTTGCCAGGAATAATTCTATGCTGCAGGTATTGGTAAGATTACAGCGCCCTTTACCGCTTAAGAGGAGTTTTTTGCCTAGGGTAGAGTTCTTTTCTATGAGGGTTACTTCTTGATTAAGCTGGCCGGCTCTGATTGCCGCCATTATTCCCGATGGACCGCCACCGACTACGACTATTTTCTTTGTATTCACTAAATTTATAGACCAAGATCTTCTAACTTAAAGATCGCACTCAACCGGATTCCTTCTTTGGCCAGGCTCTGCTCGGCTCCTTCTTCTCTATCGACAATTACTATTGCTTCCTCTATTTGTACGCCTTCCTGCTTTAAAACAGAGGCCGCTTCAAGCAATGCCCCTCCGGTAGTCGCCACATCATCGACTAAAATTACCCTATCTTTACTTTTCAACTCCGGGCCTTCGATCTGACGCCCGGCTCCGTGCACCTTGGCTGCTTTTCTCACGATAAATGTCTTAAGCGGAATTTTTTTTATATAGCTGAGGGCTGCAATAGCTCCGGTAATCGGATCCGCTCCCAAAGTAGGACCTCCGATAGCATCAATATTCTTATGCTTAATTAATTCCAGGATGATATCCGCTACTAGATAAGCACCCTCCGGGGTCAAGGTAATTATTCGGCCATCCAGGTAATAATTACTCTTCTTGCCTGAAGATAAAACAAACTCGCCTTTCTTGAGTGCCTTTTCTTTGAGCAACTGTAATAATTGCATTTTTTGATTACTTATCTTATCCATATCTTATTATTTTACTATCTGATTCTCTAAGTGTCAACCCAATAATCGTCGTAGCTTAAGCCCCTAATAGATTTTGACAAATATAAAATAAACTGTTATTATATGCTTATGCTAGGAAGTTTTCTAAAGAATCTGGCGGGTATCGTTTACCCCAGAGTCTGTCTTTCATGCAGGAAGAAACTCGACGTATCGTCAATTAATGAAATCATCTGCAGGCACTGCTGGGAAAAAATAGAAAAAAATAAACCACCCTTTTGTCATTGCTGCGGGAGAAACTTAAAGAAGCCTCGCGTAACTAAAGGTATCTGTCCGGAGTGCCTTAGGCGAAAGTTACATTTTGATCGCGCCTTCAGTCCCTGTCTTTACGCGGGAACGACCAAAGAATTGATCCATCAGTTTAAATATAACCGTAAAGAACATTTAGGTCCGACTCTAAGCGGATTTATGATCGATTTCATCAAGGAATACAATCTACCTATGGAGTATATAGATCTCGTAGTCCCCATACCCCTACATAAATCCAGGCTGCGCGAAAGAGAATTTAATCAAGCGCAGATATTGAGTAGTAATATCTGCAAAGAATTCAAAAAAGACCTTTCAAGCGATATCCTCTTGCGCAGCCGCCGGACAAAAACTCAAACAGAACTTTCATTCGATGAGCGCCTTTCAAATATCCAAGGCAGCTTTACTACAGCTAAAGGTATAAATTTAAAGGGGAAAAATATATTGTTAATCGATGACGTAATCACCACCGGAGCTACTTCCTCTGAAGCGGCCCTAAGTTTAAAAAAAGCCGGCTGCGGTATTGTTTTCGTGCTTACTCTGGCTAATTAAAAAACATGAAGATACTGAGAAATTATTTCCTTAAAGAATTTATCGGCCCTTTATTTCTCGCTTTAGCAGTACTCACCTTTGTAATGATCCTGGGCAATCTAGTTAAAATTGCGGATATGGTAATTAACAAAGGAGTTGACCTCTTCACTGTATCTAAACTGTTTTTATTTATGATGCCGTCCCTGATCAGATACACCCTGCCAATCTCTGCTCTGGCTGCGGTACTATTATCTCTGGGAAGGCTCTCTAGCGATAATGAAATTGTAGCAATCAGGGCCAGCGGAATAAACCTGATGAGCCTAATCACCCCCTTGCTTACCGTAGGTTTAATGCTCAGCCTGATCTTGATTATCTTAAACGACAGGATTATCCCCTATGCTCATTATGCTTCTAGAAAAACATTGATTGATGTAGGAATTAAAAATCCTACTGCGACACTTGAGCCGGGTGTATTCATCGACTCATTCCAAAAATATATACTCTTTATCTATCACGTCGATCAGAAAAAACATACGCTTAAAAATGTGCGCATCTATGAACCTCAAGGAGAAAATAAACCTACGCGTACTATTGTCGCTAAAAGCGGGGAATTCATCAGTATTCCGGAAAAAAAGATTCTAAAGCTAAAACTTATTAACGGAACATCTGACGAACCGGATCCGGAGAATCCCCACAATTTCTACAAGTTAAATTTCAAGACTTATTTTGTAAACCTGAACTTTGCACAGGCGCAAGATTCGGAAAACATCGAGAAGAAACCAAAAGATATGACCATAGATGAACTAAACCAGGAAATCTCTAGGCTGAAAAAGGAAGGAGTAAACCCCCTCCCTCTAATCACTGAAGTAACAGAAAAAGTCGCCATGGGCTTCTCCTGTTTTATTTTTATCCTGCTTGGCGTACCGATGGCAGTAATTACCCGTCGCAGAGAGAAATCAATAAATCTAGGGATCGCCTTCCTAATCATCGGAATCTATTACATTATGCTTATGGCTTTTGAAGCCCTGGCCCATCAGGGCCATTTGCCTGCACAGATCGCCGTATGGCTGCCTAATATACTACTCGGCCTGATCGGCGGATTTTTAACCTTTAGAATATGCGCATTTTAGACAGATACATACTTTCCTCTACTGTTAAATTATTCTTCGGCTGCCTTCTGGTCTTTTTATTTCTGTACGTGATTATTGATGCTTTTTCGCACCTTGACGAAATCCTTAAAAATAGCACCGGGTTAAAAGTCATCGGCCAGTACTATCTGTCTTTTTTCCCGATTATCTTTGTTCAGATCTCCCCTATTGCCTGTCTCCTAGCCACACTTTATACATTCGGAAAACTAAACCGCAACAATGAGATTATCGCTATGCGCGCTTCGGGACTAAGTATTTTCCAAATCACAAAAACGATCATCATCTTCGGTATCCTGATCAGTCTGTTTGTATTCCTGGTTAATGACAAGATCGCTCCGCAATCTTCTGCTAAGACCGAAAAGATAAAAGCAATGATGGAAAGCGGCAGGTCAAAGAAACAGGAGCTGATTACCAACCTATCGCTCTATGGTTTAAGGAATAGACTTTTCTTTATAAAAAAGTTTGATCCTTCAACAGCTACAATAGAAGGCATCACTATTCTAGAGCACGACGCCAAACAGAATATAATCCGTAAATTGGTGGCAAGTAAAGGAATTTATAAAGACGGAGTCTGGACCTTCATGCAAAGCATAACTTATAATTTCGATGAAAACGGCCAGATCAAAGGAGAACCGCAGTTTCTAGAAGAAGAAATGATGGTAATTCCGGAAACGCCGCTTGATCTCTTAACCCAAAGGCAGCGTCCGGACTTTATGACTATCGCACAACTCGAAGATTATATCTGGAAATTGTCTAAAAGCGGAGCTGTAAGTGCAATCAGAAATATCCGGGTTGATCTTTATCAAAAATATACTTTGCCTCTTACTAGCGCAATCATCGTGCTGCTTGGGATCCCGTTTGCATTAAGCATGAGGAAACGTGCTACCGGGATGGCTTCGGTCGGAATTTCAATTATGGGTGGGTTTTTCTATTATGTATTAAATGCCGTCGGTATTGCCCTGGGGAAATCAGGAATTATCCCTCCGCTATTCTCTGCTTCATTAAGCCACCTGCTGGTACTTACCACCAGTCTATATCTGATCAGTAAACTGCCCTAAACGTATAACCTGGGGATGCGCCATCCTAATCCGGTAACAATTTCATAAGGGATTGTCTTGGCAAGTGCTGCGAGCTCCTCTGCGGTGATTCTTTTACCTGCCTGAGCACCTATAAGCACGACTTCTTCCCCGGCTTTAACCGGCATATTTCCAACATCTACCATAATCTGATCCATGCAGATTCTTCCGCTAATCCGAAAGCGATTACCCCTAATCAAAATAGGAGCGCAATTTGATAGATTGCGCGGATAACCGTCACCATAACCAATAGGTAAAGTCACGATATTAGTCTCTTTTCTGGTGACATAATCATGCCCGTAACTTATCCCGTATCCTGCAGGAACGCGCTTAACATAAATTATCCTTGTCTTCAGATTAAGTACCGGCCTTAACTTAATCTTCAGGTTTTTCTTGGGGTAGAGTCCGTAAATCACCAACCCCGGCCTGACCAGATTAAAATGGCTTTGCTTATAATCAAGTATACCGATACTATTCGCAGCATGGATCAAAGGGATATTTATGCCGGATTTATTCAGCGCAAGCATCAAATTATTAAATAACTTTAACTGATGCAAGGTAAATTTCCGGTTAGTATCTGCGGCTGCAAGATGCGTAAAAATTCCTTCAATTCTGATAAATTTAAGATTACTTATCTTCTTTATAACTCTTTCTGCATCCCGATACAAGATACCGATCCTACCCATTCCGCTATCAATCTTAATATGCACCTTAATCGGTTTTTTTAATTCAGAGGCCATCTTATTTAAAGCATCGGCTAGATCCTCATCACAAACTGTGGGCCTAAGGTTATACTTAAATAGCGCTTTGATATTCTTCTTCGAGACTAAACCCAGAATCAACAGCGGTATTTTTATATTTCCCTCTCTTAATTTGATCCCCTCATCAATAGATGCTACACCTAAATAATCTGCTCCTGACTTAACTAATCGCTTAGCCACGGGGATTAAACCATGCCCATAGGCATCGGCTTTAATCGTAACCATGATTTTAGTCCCGGGTTTAAGCAAGTTTTTTATCTGCCTGTAATTATAGGCGAGATTTGCTAAACTAATCTCAGCCCAGGTCGGTCTGTAAAATTTCATTTTCTGATCTGACACTCCTTAGGATAAAGATAAATCGGCACGATCTTTGAAGGGTCATCGAATTCTTTTTTCTTGATCCTCTCTAATGCAAGCTTAATGATATTCTGCCCTCTGGGATACCAATAATCGCTGCTCATAATTACTGAGTTTTTAGCATTAGCCATAATCTTATCCTTAAGTAACCCTACTGCATCTCCCAGTATTATAGCATCGCCCTTAATTTTGCCCAAAAGTTCTCTTTCATTTAAAAGCATATAAGGAGAGACCCTTTCAGCAGACTCTCCTCTTGCCTTATAAATACTACAGTAAACTAAGTTCCTCTTGGCATCAATAATCGGAAAAATCCTGCTTCCTTTTCTTATTACATTCTGCGCAATTATATCCAGGCTGGATATGCCGATTAAGGGCTTGTTTAAGGCCCAGCTGAATCCTTTCATAACAGCAAGACCGAATCGCGTTCCGGTAAAGGAACCGGGGCCTATAGCGCAAATAAAATAATCAATATCTTTTATGCGCCAAGCTAAAGCCTCAAGTGCCCTATTGATAGTTATATGCAATAACGACGAAAGCTTACTGCCCACCTCTATATTATGCTCGTATATACGGCTACCGTCATACAAAGCAAGAGAGAAATATTTCCCGCTAGTCTCAATCGCTAATAATTTCATAATATTTTCTTAAGGCTGTCTAATAATTGCTTATAGCGTAAGCCAAAAGCACTAAACCGAAGCGATCTCTTTAAATCGCTTTCAAAGCATAATTCAATCTTTAGAAAATCTCTGGGCATGAACTTCTTTAACCTATCAGCCCATTCGATTACCGTCACTCCCCTGCCATAGAGATACTCTTCATAGCCTAAAGCCAGGATATCACTTACCTTATTTAATCTATAGAGATCAAAATGATATAAAGGAATCTTTCCCTGAGTATGCGGGCGTATCAGTATAAATGATGAGCTGATCACTTCGGCCTTTCTGATGCCTAACCCCTGGCCGATCCCTTTAGTCAAAACCGTTTTTCCCGAACCGAGATTCCCGAATAAACAGATTATATCACCCGGATCTATTTTCTTTGATAAAAGCTCACCGATCCTCTGCGTCTGATTAGCTGAATTAGAAATTATCTTCATTTCAAAAATGCCTGAAGCCTTCCGGCTTAAGATCCTTTTCTCTGTTTTTTTTATCAATAAACTTCAATCCGTACTTTTTATCAACGATTTCCCCGATTGGTTTAAAACCACTAGGATCCAGCTCTAAGAGCCTCTTCGCTTCCTTGCGCGATAAACTAAACAACAATTCGTAATCTTCACCGCTACCGAGTACGTCTTTTAAATTGCGTGCATGCCTACTTGCAGGAATCAATTGCTCAAAGATCACCGCCCCTACCCGGCTGCTTTCTAAAACATGTCCAAGATCCTGAGTTAAGCCGTCTGATATATCAATCATCGAGTTAACTTTAAAATTTTCGACTAAGAATCTGGCTTCTTTGACCCGAGGGGTAAACTTAAGATGTTTTCCTAGCCTGGAACCTCCAAGCTGCCCGGTAACGAATATTATATCTTTCGCTTTAGCGCCATTCCGTAAAACTAAACGGCTCTTCTCCACCACGCCAAGCAGGCAGGTATCGATGATTAATTTTGGCGCGCTGCTGATATCTCCTCCTACTATATTTATATTAAATTTTTTAGCTAAGTTTAAACTTCCGCGAAAAAGCCTGTCAATAAACTTAACCGGCGTTATCTTAGGCATACCTATCGAGATTATGCAGTATTTTGGCAGACCGCCGCAGGCAGCGATATCGCTCACCGAGACTGCTAAGGCTTTTCTTCCTATAAGATAGGGATCATCATTGAGTTTAAAATCAGAATCTTCGGCAATCATATCGCAGGCAAATAGCTGATAACTCAAGCGGTCAAATTTTAATACCGCGCAGTCATCGCCGCTGCCTTCAATAACCGACCTGTCCGTCTTTAGCAGCTTCTGGAATCTCTTGATTAACCCGAACTCACCGATATGATGAACCTGCATATTTATCCGGTTAGTAATCTTCTGATATTTTCTGAATAAGGGGACCTGATAATCCCCTTTTCCGTAATAATTGCACTGATTAGACTATTCATAGTGACGTCAAAGGCAGGATTGAACACCTTTACCCCTCGTGCAGCTATAGGCTTTTTAAAAAAAGATGTTGTAACCTCTTCTTTACTGCGCTCCTCGATTATAATCTCTGATCCTGTCTTAATACTCAAATCAAAGGTCGAGCTGGGGGCGGCGATATAAAAAGGAATCTTATGGTAATAGGCTAAAACCGCCAGATTATAAGTACCGATTTTATTAGCGCTATCTCCGTTAAGCGCAATCCTGTCAGCACCGCAGATCACCTTGTCGATTCTTCCCTGCCGCATTAACGTAGCTGCCATATTGTCACAGATCAAGGTTACGTCAATGCCTTTATTTTTAAGCTCCCAGGTAGTCAGACGCGCTCCCTGCAACACCGGCCTAGTCTCGCAAGCAAACACCTTAACCCTCTTGCCCTCTGCCTTTGCACGATAAATCACGCCTAAGGCAGTACCATAATCAATAGTTGCCAGAATCCCCGCATTACAGACAGTCAGTATCGAATCATTCTTCTTGATCAATCCTGCGCCGAACTTTCCGATTTTCCGACAGGCGACCCTATCTTCTTCAATAATTCTCTTAGCTTGATTAAAAAGTATCTTTTTGATTGAACCTATTGATTTATCTCTATTTTGTTCTGCTGTAGAGCGCATCTTCTCCAAACCCCAGAAGAGATTCCTTGCGGTAGGTCTTGAAGTTGCGATATATCTTGTTACCCTGTCTAGTTCCTTCTTAAAGCTGTTATAAGTCTTTGCTTTTGAATTTTTTATACCTAAGTAGGCCCCTAATCCTGCCGCCGCCCCTAAAGCCGGAGCGCCGCGCACCTTCATTGTTTTAATCGCAAGCCAAAGACTCTTTAAATTATCAATATAGACGTATTCTAATTTATTGGGAAGCTCTGTTTGATCAATCATCTTGATGCTATTATTTTTCCACTCTATTGTCTTTATATTCATTTTCTTTCCTTCTACAGACCGATCAGTCTGGCTAATACGCTCTTTTTCACTTTCATTGCTGAGGAAGGACAGGCCTCCTGACAGCAAAAACAGGAAATGCATCCGGGATAATTAATTGTAACCCGGTTATTTTTCATATGCATCACTTTAGCCGGGCAGGCTTCTATACAGGCATTGCAGCGCGTGCAATTATTATGGTCAACGTAAGGATAATATTTAATCAACTTCATCGCCAGCTTGATCACTGGAGTCGGTATTTTTGCCGTGATCGAAGTAGTAGGCAGTAAAAACGGCTCTCCGATTGCATCCTCTAATTTTTCTCCTAGAATTGTAATCGAATCGATATCCGCTACACCTAAGTTTCTTTGCGCTGCTTCTTTAATACTTAATACTGCCTCAGGCTCGACTCCCATGATTAATGCCATGATACTATCTAAAGCAACACAATCACTACCTGCCAATAATAGCTTGAGGTTACGCAATCTTCCTCCTGTCGCCGGCCCATCCCCTTCCATGGCTACAATCCCATCTATAATAGTTAAGCTAGGTTTTATCTCCTGAAAAATATCTACTAACACTTTAGCAAAATCATTATTAGCAAAGTACTTCTTATGCAACTCGGTCTTAAAAGTCCCCGTAACCAGGCCGTAGAGATTTTTTATTGCTCCGGTTAAAAGAGTAAGGTCATGCGTCTTAAACTTAGGCAGGTTAACTATATAATCACATTGATCTAACCAGGTACTTAAGGGGAATCCCTTTCTCATCCGCCTCTTATCAAACTTGACTAAATTAACTGATTCCTCTTCACACACCTGTTTCATTCCTGACAATTCGTAAACCCGATCAACATCTTCTATCTGGCTTCCCCAGACAGAGGGGCCATCCCCTAAGTAGATTGAACAGTCTATTTCTTTCAGTAGCTTGATTACTGCCCGGACAACTTCCGGATGAGTATCTATTCCCGCCTCAGGCTCCTTAGCCATAAGCAGATTCGGCTTTACCAATACCTTACTCTTAGGCTTGATGAAATTTGATATACCGCCGATTAAATCAACCGCTTTGCTTACAGATTCCTCTACTAAAGCGGCGTTATAATTTTCGCATTTCACTATTGAAACTTTTGAATTCATTTTAGGCCAAAAAAATTCTTTGCATTTTCGGTTGTAGCTTTAGCAACTTCTTCAAAAGATACCCCTTTAATCGAAGCTATCTTATCCGCCAGTAATTTGACATATATCGGTTCATTCCTTCGGCCCCTATACTCTTCGGGTGATAAAAACGGCGCATCCGTCTCAAGCATTAACCTATCGATAGGAACTAATCTTACCAGAGAACGTAAGCTATCAGCTTTTATATAAGTGATATTACATGTAAAAGAAATAAAAAGCCCTAAGTCTAGACATTGATTTAAAAAATTTTCGTCTCCGGAAAAACAATGCACCACTGCCTTAACCGGCATATCCTCCCTTAAAATCTCTAAAATATCATTTTGCGCCTGGCGGCTATGTATTACAACAGGAAGATTCAGGTTTTTAGCCAATTTTAACTGTAATTTAAATAAAGGCCTTTGATTTTCCGGTTTGGAATAATTCTTAAAGTAATCTAACCCTATCTCGCCTATTGCCACTACTTTATTCTGCTTAGCTAAATCGCTTAGGGTATTCTGAATTTCCTGATTAGCGCGATCGGCTTCATGAGGATGTAGACCGACGGTAGCATATATAAAATCATATCTCCTAGCTAGCTCTATGGAATCCTTAGAACCTTTGAGGCTTGAGCCGATATTTACTAGGTAATCAATTCCCTGCGCTTTACAACGTCTAATTACGTCTTCCCTATCCTTATCAAATTCGGGAAAATCTAAGTGACAATGGGTATCAATCAACATGGCAGGCTATTTTTTATCTATCTCAATACGCGGGAATAAAGGTTTGTCTTTATTAATTTTATCACTTCCTAACTGCTCGCTTATCGAAGCTGCCGTATCCGGCATAAATGCAGAAAGCTCATCAGAAATTTTCCTTACGACATCTACTAATAACCTAATGAAGGCTTTGAGTTCTTCTAATTGATTATCCTTGGCTAAATTCCAAGGCTTAGTCTCTTCAACATATTTATTCGCTAAATTTACCAATTCCCAAATTTTTTCTAAAGCCAGACTGAAATCACAATTCCCACTTAATGACTTATAAACTGCTTGATGTAAATTATTTATAGCACTTTTTATTCTTTCTCCGCTATCATCAAATTTAATCTTATATATATCGATATCAGGGATGTTTCCTGCGTAATATTTCTCAACCATTGTAAGCAAGCGATAAACAAGATTACCTAAGTCATTTGCCAGGTCGCTGTTAAACCGCTTAATAATCGCCTCTTCTGAAAAATTACCGTCTAACCCAAAAGAGACTTCTCGAAGCAAAAAATACCTATAAACTTCCGTACCGAATTTATTCGCCATCTCTATCGGAGAAACCACATTGCCCCGCGACTTTGACATCTTATCCTCTCCGATCATCCACCAGCCGTGTGCAATAATCGTTTTTGGCTGCTCTATATCAAGCGCGCGTAAGATTATCGGCCAATATATAGCATGCTGCCTTAAGATATCCTTTCCGATTAAATGTAAATCTGCAGGCCACCATTGGGATCTATATTTATCTTGAGCATCGAATTCGCCGACTGCACTGACATAATTTATCAGCGCATCGAACCAGACGTAAGTAACGTGCGCGGGGCTAAAGGGCAAAGGGATTCCCCAGCTCAGCCTCTCTTTAGGACGGGAGATACAAAGGTCATTCAACTTATTATTCTTTAGGAAACTGGTGACCTCATTTCTCCTGATTTCCGGCCTGATAAACTCAGGGTGATCATCGATATACCTCATCAACCAATCCTGATAATTAGATAATTTAAAGAAGTAATTACTCTCTGATATTTTTTCCAGAGTTCTCTTACAGTCCGGACACACCCCCTCGATAATCTGCGAATCATTCCAGAACGTCTCACAGGGAGTGCAATACCAGCCTTGATATGTATCCAGATAGATATCTCCCTTTTTATGCAGTATCTCCAATATCCTCTGTACGATTTTTATATGCCTATCTTCCGTGGTGCGAATGAAATCGTTGTAAGAGATATTCAGCTTCTTCCAAAGATCCCTGAATTGCATCACCATCCTATCGCTAAATTGCTGGGGGCTTAATTTCGCATCATCCGCTGCGCGTTGTATCTTTTGGCCATGCTCGTCAGTTCCGGTTAAAAACCAGACCTTCTTCTCTCCCAACACCCCTCTCATATAACGCGCAAGAGAATCAGCAGCTATATTAGTATAAGAATGCCCTATATGAGGAGCGGCATTGACATAATATAGGGGCGTAGTAAGATAAAATTTATTTGACATCTTTATAATTCATCTCCACCTGTATACCATCATCTAACTCAACGGTAGCTGTACGCTTGAAAACATTTACATTAACAACCTTGCCTTTGCCTTTAGGAGTAGTTATATGCTCGCCTTCGCGGGGCAGGCCCTTAGATAAAACCTTATAACTCTCATATTCAAAGGAAAGACAACACATCAATCTTCCGCATAAACCGGATATTTTGGGCGGATTAAGAGGTAACCCCTCCTCCTTTGCCATCTTGATCGTAACCGGCTCAAAATCCTTAAGGAACCTCGCACAACACAACTCTCTGCCGCATGAGCCAAACCCACCGAAAAATCTCGCCTCATCTCTGACCCCGATCTGTCTCAATTCGATCCTTGCCTTGAATATCTTAGCCAGGTCCTTCACTAGATCGCGAAAATCAATCCTGCCTTCTGCGGTAAAATAGAATATGATCTTACTGCGGTCAAAGGAATACTCCGCCACAACCAATTTCATCCCCAGTTTATGCTCTTCTATTTTTTTATTACAGGTGATGAACGCCTCTTTTGCTTTCGCCCTGTTATCTTCAATCTGTTTAAGGTCTTCTTTCCTGGATAAACGAACCACTTTCTTTAGCGGCTCTTTCGGATGTTTACGATGCGGACAGGCTTTTTCGGAAAGTGAAATGACCTGTCCGTAATCTAAACCGCGGTCATACTCGATAATTACATGGTCCCCCTCTTTAACTTGCAAATTACCGGAATTATATAAAAAGGTCTGCCCCGAATCTCTGAGTTTGATTAAAATTACGCCTTCCATAATTGCGCTCCTAAGTTATGCAACATCAACCTGACATTGATATTCTGATCTAGGTAAGATATCGAATCTGAGATCACCCTCAGCCTGCGATCTAACTCCGGAAAGGAAAAACGATGAATCAGCCTTAAGAGGTCGTCCTTACGGTCTAAATTTATAACCTCTGAATAAGGCATACCTATCTTTACAAAATAAATATCCCTAAACCATGTTGCCAGGATATTAAGCTGGTTTTTTACCTCTTCCCTTTTCTCTGATGAAAGATTCGGCATCCGGTTCTTTTGCAATTGCGTAAATCCATCGATTATCCTGTTTTTCTCCCCTAATACATCCTGATCCTTTAATCCCAGGGCGAACCCGAGTCTGCCTTCGGAAAAATAAGCCAGAAAATGAGCCGGTTCCTCTTTAATCCGGTAATCTTTTTTCAGCATCTCTTTTAATTTCAATCTTGCAAGGCCGGAAAATTTTAAGATCTTGCATCGTGAAACTATCGTGCTAAATATTAATGATATTTTATCGGTTAAAAGAATAATTAAGCTACTACCTGGCGGTTCCTCTAATATTTTAAGCAGGGCATTAGAGCTTTCAGCATTTAAATTATGCGCATTATCAATGATAAATACCTTGATCCTTCCTTCATAAGGTCTTAAGCTGATAGATTTCTTTAGCTCCCGGATCTGCTCTATCTTAATCTCGCTTGCCGAAGCTTCAATCATATGTACATCCGGATGCTGGCCGGCTTCGATCTTTGTGCAGGATATGCAACGGTCGCAGGAATCTAAGGTCTGATTTAAACAATTCACTGCTTTGGCCAAGGTTTTAGCAACCAGCCTTTTCCCTAAACCTTGCGGCCCGCTAAAAAGATATCCGCCCCCTAAAGAAACTTGCCTGATATAACTTTTAAGTATCCCAATAGGCCTCTCCTGGCCCTTTATGGCATCAAATGACATATCTCTTTATCGCTTCCCTAATCTTGCTTTGGGTTTCATCTTTATTCTTTTCGACTTTAATTACTTTTATTCTGCCCGGCTGACTATCAGCTAACTTCAAGTACCCTCTTCTTACGCGAAGATGATAGGAATAGGACCTTCTCTCGATACGGTCCTTTGATGATCCGCGGTTTTTCAGTCCGTCCTTAACAGGTAAGTCCAGAAGTATGGTCAAATCCGGATTCAAACTATTAGTTGCAAAACTCCCCAATTTTTTAATCAGCTGAATATCTATACCCAAACCAAACCCCTGATAGACTACCGTAGAATCGAGAAATCTATCACAAATTACAATTTTTCCACCAAGTAACGCCGGCTTGATGATTTCATCGACAATTTGTGCTCTTGCTGCCATATAAAGCAGCATCTCGCAATTAGCACTGATTTTTTTATTCTGCGGATTCAGCAGGATCTTTCTTATCTTCTCGCTGATTTTAGTTCCGCCCGGCTCTCTGATATAAACTACCTTGCGCCCTCTGCCTTTGAGATAACGCGCAAGCATCCGGGATTGCGTACTCTTCCCGCACCCCTCTGAACCCTCAAATGTAATAAACTTCCCTCTCATCTCTAAAATCTCCTAACTGGAAAATTTACTTACTCTACATAACAAATAAAACTAGTGAATTTTCTTGTACAAAGGGGCTTTTGCGGTTTTGCTGGAGCGCACATTAGGCTTTTTTCGGCAGATGTGTGCAAGCCTGCCTACCGGCAGGCAGGGGATTACGGCGAACGGAAGATGCCTATATTGTAAATCTCTCTGGGAGAGAGCCGTAAACCGCAGCACACGGCGAAAAAAGACAGTGCGCGAAAGCGAAACCGAAAAGACCCTTTGACTGAGAAACCCAATAGATTGATTTGTTATATCAAAGAACATCGACAGATTAATTTTAAAGCTTTCTTCTCCAGGTTGTGCCCTCTTTGGTATCCTCTAATATGATTCCTTCAACTTCTAATTCTTGCCTTATCTGATCGGAGAGAGCGAAGTTTTTCTCTCGGCGCGCCTTTTCTCTC
>JBDRMO010000061.1:0-29912 GCA_043812095.1 Candidatus Omnitrophota bacterium
GATTGTTACTACCTCTGAGACAGAGACTACGGTGATGATTAAAGACGGGGTAACGATCATTATCGGCGGATTGAAAAAACAACAGATGGATAAGACAGAGAAGAGGATCCCGATACTCGGAGATATCCCATTTCTGGGCATGGCTTTCCGCAGTAAAACAGAAGAGATGAACACAACAGAGTTAGTGATTTTACTCACTCCTCATATCATGTCAGGGGAGAGTTCTTTTACGGAAATCTCTCAGTTACAGCCTAAGGACGGAGTGATAGCTATGATGGATGGTAAAGGGAAGATCACCACTGAAAGGGTAGTAACAAAGCTGGAAGCCCCGGATTTTACGGCTTCTAGTTACTATAATTTTATCTCTGAAAAAGTACGAAAATTAGCCTTGTCTAATAAACCCAAAGGTCATCAAGGCAGCGTAAAGGTGGGGTTTAGTCTATCTAGGAGTGGTAATTTAATTGACGAGCCTAAAGTCTTACAGACGGATAATCCTGATCTAAACGTATTCGCTCTTGAGGCAGTGAAGTTCGCTTCGCCTTTTCCGTCTTTTCCGGAATCTTTAGAGGAAGCGCAGCAAAGTTTTAAGATTTTTATAGAGTATAAATAAAGTTCCTTAATTTTCCCTCAGCTGTTTCTCCGCATCGATCAGATCTCGGTTTATCACCCGGATAGTTTCCTTTATTTTATCCTTTAAGCAGGTTGAAGATACCCGGGAATCGCTTATTTCTCTTAAAATCTGGATTGCCATCCTGAAATATCTTACTACTTCGCCTTCATCTGTATCGGTAAATTTGAGAGTCTTATCAAAACTCGAACCGCGCAGCCAGGCCTCTATGCTGGAGGAGAGGTGGAAGAAAGGCAGTTTGCTGAAAGGGTATATTTTGGATTTGCGCTCTTTTTGTTTTATCCGGTCATAGGTCTCTTCAGAGATCATTTTTATGTTGCGGGTTGATTTTGAGAGGTTCAGAGGCGGGCGTTGATTTTTTCTTGGTTCAAAAACCACGGATACGGCAAGGATCCCGAGTTCAAATTCATTCAGTTGCTCCAGAATATCCTGCTCGTAGAGTTCGGAAAGGATTAATTCATACCCGTATACATTTTTCGCAAACATTCCTTTTGAAGTGAGAGAATTATTACGGATGTGTTTCAGGTCTTTTAACAAGTCGAGTTTCGCCCCGATTAGTTTGATGGCTTTTCTCTGTTCATTCCTGCGGGACTGATAATGATGCAATGACAAGGGGTAGATTTTAAATAGATTTTCATTGTATTTTTCATATAGATTTAAAATAGTAGCATAGGATGTATTAAATTGACTGTTTACTTCTTCAGGGTCGCCAAAGATAATCCGCTGTACTTCTTGGGGGTGGATCCGATGCAGGTTGACACGAGCATAGACAAAACCTTCTTTATCCATGCCTCGTCTGCCGGCACGGCCCGCCATCTGATAGAAATCCCGGGTTTTCAGGTTTCTTATATAGCGTCCGTAATATTTTCTCAAGGCATCGAATATTACAGAGCGGCTAGGCATATTTATTCCTAAAGCAAAGGTTTCCGTGGTAAAAATTACTTTTAATAGCCGGCTGGTAAATAATCTTTCTACTACTTCTTTAAGGGTAGGAAGCATTCCGGCGTGATGATAAGCAATACCTTTTTCTATCAGAGGAATGAGTCTTTGAGCGGAATGATCTTGCGTTAAGTCAAAACGTTCGCAAAGCGATTGGTAGAGCGAGGCAATTTTATTTTTTTCCTGGTTACTTAGAAATTGATAGTCATGCAATTCAAAGGCTAGATCTTCCGCGCGCCTCCTGCCGAATACAAAATATATACAGGGCAGGCCGTCCTTCTGGCGTATGTAATTTATCAGGCCGCTGAGCCTGTTGGCATGGATCTTTTTCTGTTTTTTTAATAGATTGATCTTATCTACGATTTCGTTCTGAGATTGAAAGAGAAAGTGTAAAGGAACAGGCCTTTTATCTTCGATCACTGTTTTAATCGGCTTATTATGAACTGATTCGATCCAACTGGAAAGCTGTTTTATATTGGGTATGGTTGCGGAAAGGCCGAGTATATTTATCTGTTTGGGAAGGAATATCAAAGACTCCTCCCAGACCGTACCCCGCTCGGGGTTATCGATATAATGGATTTCGTCAAAAATCACCCAGGAATACTTTTTTAGACTCTCTGGTTCATCTAGGATCTTATTGCGGAATATCTCGGTAGTCATAATCAAGACTTGGGCATGGGGGTTTATGGAAACATCTCCGGTTAATATACCGATATTTTCCGCGAATTGCCCCTGGAAGTCCCTGTATTTTTGATTAGAGAGGGCTTTGATCGGAGCGGTATAGATTACCCCGAGACCACTTTGAAGAGAGCTTTTGATGATATGCTCGGCTATAGCGGTTTTCCCCGCACCTGTGGGAGCCGAGACGATTACAGAAAACCCCTGATCTATATAGTCAATTGCTTCTTGCTGGAACTTATCGTAAATCATAGGGATATTATAGTCTAAAATTGTTGATTTATCTAATAAAAATAGTACAATGAAAAACATGGGTTACGCAGTTGCGCTAGAGAAAGCCTGGGATGAGTATGCCAAGTGTAAGCCGCAAGAGGTAACTTTGGTGAAGTTTCTGGCTGATCAGTATTCTGTAGATCTGGCCCAGAAGAAGATAATCTCCTTGGCTTGTAATGTTGTGGCCAAGGATGCTTCGGTAATCCTGATCTTGCATTATCTTGCGGTTAAATTGAAGGGGCTTCCTGAATTTAAAGGTGAGTGGGTAAATTTTAGGGAGCTGTCAGGAGTAGAGGGTTATTATCCTGCTTTCCGGGAAAGGGTGATTAAGCCGATAATCAGAAAATACGGCAGTGCGCCTGAGGCGATACTGGAGGCGTTGGATAGGCTACCGGCTAAAAGAGTGGATCAAGGGGATGTAGGAATAGTATTAGAGGCATTTGAGGGTGTTCCGGCGCTGATTAACCTTTGGCGTTCTGATGAAGAATTCGCAGCTGAGGCGAATGTGCTTTTTGATAAGAGTATCAGTCAGATATTCTGTACCGAGGATGTAGTTGTCTTGGGCTGGTTTATCGCTGCGAGCTTATGAGAAAAATCACATTTTTGTTAATTGGGATATGCTTTTTAACTGTTCTCTTTTCTTGCAATAAAGATCCGGTTAATAAAGTCTCTGGTTATTCTGATATTCTGGTTAAGAGGGTTATTGACGGGGACACTATACAGCTTATTACCCAAGAGAGGGTAAGGTTGATCGGTATAGATACGCCTGAGATGCACGAATCAAGTAAACTTTACCGGGATAGTAAAAGTTCCGGGAGGGATATTGAGACGATCAAGGAACTGGGGAGGAAAGCCTATAAATTCACAAGGGAGTTGGTAGAGGGTAAACAGGTTAGCTTAGAGTTTGATATAGAGAAGTACGATAGGTACAAAAGATTACTTGCTTATGTATATTTACAGGATGGGACGTTCGTGAATGCAGAAATAGTCAAAGCGGGTTATGCCTCCTTGATGACTTTTCCTCCGAATGTTAAATACGCGGATTTATTTTTAAAATTATCCCGCCAGGCAAGAGAGAGTAATCGGGGTTTATGGTCAGAGTAAATAGGAGGTTAAAATGTTAAGAAGTTTGAGTGCTGGCGAATCACACGGAAAAGCAATAGTTACGATTTTAGAAGGAATGCCCGCAGGCTTAAGCCTGGATGCCGGAAGGATAAATAAAGAGTTAACTCGCCGGCAGTCGGGATTCGGCCGGGGTAAACGCATGCAGATTGAGAAGGACAAGGCAGAGATAATATCCGGAGTAAAATCCGGAATGACTCTCGGTAGCCCGATTAGTTTGTGTATCAGAAACAAAGATTTCAGTATTGAAAGATTAAAGAAGGTGATTTGTCCCCGTCCGGGGCATGCAGATTTAGCGGGTTTGATGAAGTACGGATTCAGTGATATTAGGTCTGTTTTGGAACGCGCTTCTGCCAGAAGCACGGTCTCAACAGTAGGGATTGGTGCGATATGCAAGATCTTTCTGGAAAAATTCAATATTAGAATTTCAAGCAAGGTGTTATGTATCGCAGGAGAAACTTCTCAGAAGGCAATGAGAAATAAGATTAAGGAAGCGATTAAGGGCAAAGACACTGTTGGCGGAATATTCGAAGTTGTAGCCAAGGGAGTGCCTGTAGGCTTGGGTAGTTACGTGCAGCCTGACAGGAGATTAGATGCTAGGCTTGCCGGCAATATAATGTCAATCCCGGGGATTAAAGCCGTAGAGATCGGTTTAGGTTGCGGTTACGGAGTGAGTTTCGGTTCAGAGGTGCATGATACGATTTATTATAGTAAAAGCAAAGGCTATTGCCGTAAGACGAATAATGCCGGAGGTATCGAGGGCGGTATTTCAAACGGGGAGAATATTATTTTGCGTGTCTGTATGAAACCGATATGCACCCTGATCAGCCCGCTTGATTCGGTAAATATTAATACAAAGAAATTAGCTAAGGCGGCAGTTGAGCGTTCCGATACTTGTGTTGTGGAAGCTGCGGGTGTGATCGCAGAAGCAGCGGCTGCTTATACACTGGCCGATGCCTTTTTAGAAAAGTTCGGTAGTGATTCCTTGCAAGATATAAAAGAGAGCTACAAAATTTATCTAAAAAGAATCAGTTAGAAATCTCTCTCTTCTTCGTCTATTAGATTAGAAGGGGGTGATTGATATGAATTCTGAATTAAAGGTAGTGCGGCTGCATCGATTGGATAATGATTCTAAGACAAAGGCCTTTGCTGATATTGCTATCGGTGATTATATCGTCAAGGGCTTGACTGTACGCAAAGGCAAAGAGGGCTTGTTTCTGGGTATGCCGCAGGATAAGGGAAAGGACGGTAAATGGTATAATTCCTTTTATCCTCTGACCCCAGAAGCGAAAGACGAGCTTTCTCAATTGGTCCTCACCGCCTACCAATCCGAATAACAATAGGGACGTCTTTACATGCTAAGCTAAGTCTGGTTTCGATCCAAAGCAAAGACGTTCTTAGTTCTGGAGCTAAGGGTGTCCCTCAAGAGGGACACCCTTGCCTGCCGCCTGCCTGACGGCAGTCAGGGTAGGCAGGCTTCCGAACGACTCTAAAGACGCCTTTGCTTTGGGAGTAAAGACGCTTCTAAATAGTGAGTTGCAGGAAGAGGGAGAGATGGGGAATATATATTTAGTAGGGTTCATGGGTACAGGTAAGAGTGCGGTAGGTCGCGAGCTCGCCAAAATAAAGCAGTGGCGTTTTATCGATCTAGATGAGTTGATTGAAAAAAAAGCAGAAAAGAGTATTGCCGATATTTTTGCTCAAAAGGGAGAGCCGTATTTTCGAGATTTAGAGAAAATGACCTTAAATGAAATCGCGGCTGGTAAGGACTCAGTAGTTGCCTGCGGCGGAGGTATTGTTATAGATCGCGAGAATATAGCAACTATGAAGCATCAGGGGGTGGTAATCTGCTTGAAGGCTTCAGCTGAAGTTATATTAAAAAGGACATCCGGAAAGACTCACCGGCCTTTATTAAATGTAGCTGATCCTAAGAAGCAGATAGAATCGTTATTGCAATCAAGGGCTGCGGATTACGCCCAGGCAGATAAATCAATTGAAACATCAACACTCTCATTAAAAGAAATTGTGCAGAATATCTTAGAATTCCTCGATCAGAATAAATCTCAGAATAAAACCGAAAAATGACGCGTTTCGAAGCCTTGGTTAGTTTAAATCTGGTTGGCGAAATAGGGAGTGCCCGCCTGAAAAAACTACTTGATTACTTCGGCAAGCCGGAGAATATTCTTCAGGCCCCGAGAAGTAAACTCACTGCTGTTTTTGGGATTGCTGAAGGGATCGCCAGTAAAATCAAGGCGCTTAAAAAAGAAGAACTAAAGAGAGAGCTTAAGTTGGCTAAAGAGCGAAAGATTAAGATTATTACATATGAAGATAGGGATTACCCGGAGAACCTGAAAAATGTCCCCGATCCTCCGGTTGTACTGTATTTTAAAGGCAATCTGCATCAGGATGATAATTTTAGTATCGGCATCGTAGGCAGCCGTCTGGCCTCACTCTATGGTTTGAAGTCTGCCGAAAGATTTGCAGTTGATTTAGCAAATTATGGTTTTACGATTATCTCCGGAATGGCACGTGGCATAGATACATATGCGCACAAAGGGGCTTTGAAGGCTGGCGGCAGAACTATAGCAGTGATGGGGAGCGGATTCAACAGGATTTATCCTCCGGAAAATAAAGATTTAGCTGATAAAATCGCAGGAAGCGGAGTAGTGATTTCAGAGTTTCCCATGAATATGGAGCCGCTGAGGCAGAATTTTCCCAGACGCAACCGGATAATTAGCGGTTTGAGTTTGGGCGTTTTAGTGGTTGAGGCAGCGAGGAATAGCGGAGCGTTGATTACTGCTGATTGCGCATTAGAGCAGGGCAGGGATGTTTTTGCTTTACCGGGTAAAGTTGACTCGAATAATTCTTTTGGCACCAACAGCCTGATACAACAAGGCGCAAAACTTGTGTCTTCTGCTAATGATATAAGGGAAGAGTTTGATAGATTGCTGATCAACAGGCTAGGAATAATAAACAGGATTAAAGATATTGATTTTAAAGATCAGGATGAACGTAGATTGCACGGTTTAATTTCATCCGGCGCATTTGCGATCGATGAGCTGGTCGAGCAAACAAATATTGAAGTTGAGAGATTATCTGTTATACTTTTAAGATTAGAATTAAAAAGGTTGATCAAGGTTTTACCGGGTAGACAGTTTACGGGGATTTAAATGAAGAATAAGAATTTAGTCATAGTTGAATCACCGACCAAGGCAAAGACTATCGGAAGGATTTTGGGTAGAGAGTTTACCGTTACCTCTTCCATGGGGCATCTGATTGATCTGCCTAAAAAAGAATTGGGTGTGGATATCGAGGACGGTTTTACTCCGGATTATGTGGTTATTTCCGGAAGAAAAAAGATTGTTAGCGAACTGAAAAAGAAGTCCAAGGATTCAGAGAATATCTATATAGCCACTGACCCCGATCGTGAGGGAGAGGCTATCGGCTGGCAGATAAAGCAGAGAGTCTTTAAAGGTAAGAAAGTCTTAAGAGTAGTTTTTCATGAGATCACCCCTTCGGCGGTAAATGCGGCTTTCAAGCATGCACGCGATTTCGATTTAAATATGATTGAAGCGCAGGTCGGGCGCCGTGTCCTGGATAGAATCGTAGGTTATTTTTTAAGTCCACTGCTTTGGAAGAAGATTGCACGCGGGTTAAGCGCGGGAAGAGTTCAGTCAGTGGCGCTGAGATTGATTATTGATAGAGAAAGAGAGATTGAAAAATTCGTGCCCAAGGAATATTGGGAGATTGAAGCCGATTTAAAGAAAAAAGATGATCCTCAGGCCTTTAAGGCAAAACTATCGAAGATTGAAGGCGAGAAGTGCGAAATAAGGGATCAGCAGCAGGCTGATAAAATAACCGAGGACTTAAGGAACAGGGAATTCAAGGTTCTCGGTATAAAAAAGACAGCGAAAAAGCGCAACCCCGGACCGCCTTTTATCACCAGCACCCTGCAACAGGAGGCATTTAATAAGCTAAGATTTAATGCTAATAAGACGATGATTGTTGCTCAACAGCTTTATGAAGGTATCGATATCCAGGAAGCCAATCCCGTTGGTTTGATTACTTATATGCGCACTGATTCACCGCGGGTCGCTCCCGAGGCGATAAATGAAGTAAGAGAATATATCCGGGTGATCTACGGAAAGGAATACCTGCCTGAAAAACCTAATTACTATAAAGTCAAGAAACTCGCCCAGGAAGCACATGAGGCAATCAGGCCTACCTTGGCCGCAAAGAGTCCCCAAAGCCTAAAGGAATTCCTCAGCGATGAGCAATATAAGTTGTATGAACTGATTTATAACCGTTTTATTTCCAGTCAGATGAATCCTGCGCGTTATAGTGTGACCTCGATCGATATCCAGGCAGATAGTTATCTATTTTCTACCGCTGGTACGACTCTTATCTTTGACGGCTTTACTGCCGCTTACAATAATGAGAAGAAAGAAGAAAATTTAGTTCCTTCTTTAGAGAAGGATGAAGTTTTAAACCTGCTTAATCTTATCCCATCTCAGCATTTTACTAAGGGGCCGCCGAGATTTTCGGATAGTTCTTTAGTCAAGGCTTTGGAGGAGAATGGTATAGGCAGGCCTTCCACCTATGCACCGATAATCTCAACTTTGATCTACCGGGATTACATCCGTCGGCTGAAGGGTTATTTTAAGCCCACCGAATTAGGATTCAAGGTTTGCGATATGCTGATCGAGTATTTTCCCAAGATCATGGATGTGAAGTTTACGGCTAGGATGGAAGAGGAGCTCGATCAGATCGAGGAAGGCAGGATTAAACGTAATCAGGTATTAGAGGAGTTTTACTTACCTTTTAAGTCTAACCTTGATTTTGCCCAGAAGCACATAAAGAAAGAGGTAGTTGTAACCGATGAGACCTGCGAGCAATGCGGCAAGGCGATGATCGTGAAGTGGGGCCGTCGGGGTAAGTTCTTAAGTTGTTCTGGGTTCCCCCAATGTAAATTCTCTAAGTCTATTACTTCAGGCGTTAAATGTCCTGAGTTAAATTGCAGCGGAGAATTAATCGAGCGTCGTTCGAGAAGAGGTTTTTTTTACGGTTGCTCCAAGTTTCCGAATTGCAGGTTTACTTCCCGGACTTTGCCCGAAGATAAGCAAGAGTAATGGAAAAGTATATCGATAAATTTATCCGTTACCTGGAGATCGAAAAGAACTATTCCAAGCATACGATTCTGAATTACCGCCTTGATCTTGGGGGGTTCAGTAAATTTGTCAGCGGCATAGATCCGCAAAAGGTAGATTATTTTACTTTAAGAAAGTACCTGGCTACTTTAAAAGAAAAGAGTTTAAGGAATCGTACGGTTAACCGGCATCTCTCCAGTCTACGCAGTTTCTTCAGGTTTTTGACCCGCGACGGGTACATAAAAACCAACCCGATATTAATTCTTTCTAGCCCCAAATTAGAGAAACATCTCCCTCAGTTTTTAACGGAGGAAGAGGTGACGAAGTTGATTGAATCTGTTTTGCCTAAGGATCAAAAAGATATCCCTGGCCTGCGCGACAGAGCGATCTTGGAAACATTTTATTCCGCGGGCCTGAGGATCTCCGAATTAGTTGGTTTGAATACCGAAGATATGGATTTTATTGGCGGAATAATCAAGGTCAGAGGTAAGGGCAAGAAGGAAAGGGTGGTCCCTATTGGGGACATAGCAATAAGTTCAATCAGGAAATATATCGAAAAGAGGAATAAGCAGAGCGAGGCAGTATTCTTAAATAGAAGTAACAGACGTATTAGTTCCAGGGGGGTGAGGAACATTGTTTTTAAATACCTGCAAAGAGTACGGATGAGATCAGGGATATCCGCTCATACATTAAGGCACTCATTCGCCACACATCTTTTAAACAGAGGGGCGGATCTTAGGACGGTTCAGGAACTCTTAGGGCACGCAAATCTTTCTACTACTCAGATATACACACATCTTACTACCGATAGATTAAAGAGTGTATATGATAAGTCGCATCCACGCGCGTAGAATAACCTAAAGTGTAAAGTTAAGATGTTTATAATTTATGATTTAATATTCTTATTCGCCTCTTTAATTTACCTGCCGGTATATCTCTTTAAGAAAAAATTACGTCCCGGATTTTTCCGCAGAATAGGTAGATTGCCAGTATTATTAGACTTAGACAGGCCGATCTGGGTGCACGCGGTGAGCGTAGGAGAAGCAATGGCAGTAAGGGGCTTGATAGAAGGATTAAGATCTCTCTGTCCCGAAAAGAGAATCGTTATTTCTACGGTAACCGCTACCGGCAATAAAATTGCTAAAAGCATAGCAAAAACAGATGATTTCGTAACTTACCTGCCTTTAGATTTAAGCTTTATCGTAAAAAAGGTGATTGATAGGATCAATCCTGCGATTTTTATTGTTGCCGAGACTGAAATCTGGCCTAATTTGATCTCGTATCTTGAGAAAAAAGATATCCCTATGATTACCGTAAACGGAAGGATATCTGACCATTCCTTTAAGGGGTATTCAATGGTAAAGCCTTTGCTTTGGCCGATACTGGCAAAAGTTAATCTTTTTTGTGTACAGACTGAGCGCGATGCCGAAAGATTAAAGCGATTAGGGGTGAAGAACAACCGGTTGAAGGTAACCGGCAATATGAAATTTGACTCTCAGCTATTGAAAGAGGAGGGGTTTAGTGCAGTGAGATACCGTCGCAACCTGAATCTTGGGCCAGATGATAGGCTGTTAGTTTTTGGTTCGACGCATCCGGGAGAAGAGGAGTACGCTTTAGGTTGCTACAAATCGCTATTGACTGACTTCCCTAATTTAAAACTGCTGATTGCTCCCCGTCATCCGCAAAGATCTGGTGATCTAGCGAAGATTATTTCGAGATCCGGATTTCGCAGTGTATTGCTTTCTGGTTCAAAGGGAGAATGCCCCAGCTGTATTGCCAGGGCGGTATTTATTCTTGATACTGTCGGAGAATTGATTTATTATTATAGTATTGCTGATATTGTATTTGTCGGAGGAAGCTTGACTAAAACAGGCGGGCATAATATTTTAGAGCCCGCCGCTTTGGGTAAACCGGTGCTCTTTGGCCCTGAGATGTCGAATTTCAGAGATATCGCTGATTTATTTTTAAATAATCATGCTGCTCTCTTAGTGCATAATCAGCAAGAGCTTCGAGCAGAGATAGCCGTTTTACTCAAGTTTCCCGAGAAGGCACTTGATTTATCAAAACGGGCCAAGGAGATCATCTTAAAGAATCAGGGTGCGGTCAAAAGGAATTTAGAATGCATAGAGAAATTTATTCAATAAATATCCTTATCCATCTAAGACAGAAATGATACAGATCAAGGCTAGACAAAATAATGATGTTATTGTTCTGGATTTACATGGCAGGATAGATGAAGATTCTGCCAGCCTCATTGAAGTGGTTGCTCAGTGTATGCGGGATAGTTATCTAGATATCCTCTGTAATTTTCAAGATGTTGATTACATCGATTACATCGGAATTTCCGTAATCGTGATTGCATACAAAGAGGTAATTAATAATAAGGGTAGAATGAAATTTACCAATGTCCCGGCTCATTTGAGGGGGATTCTTTCCATAGCCGGAATAGATAGCATAGTTGATATCTATGCTGCAGAGGATTTAGCTTTGAGTAGTTTCAAGGAAGACCGGGCCATTGAAAAGATCAAGAGGATGCAGCTGAGGCGTAGGTTCAAGCGCCTACCGATTGGAATCAAGATAGAATTGAAAGCAAAATATGTGAAGAGTCCTGTTTGCCATAGAGTTAATATAGTCAACTTGAGTGGCGTGGGCGCCTATATATGTAGTTGTGATAAATTCAAGCTAGGAGATGTGCTGATCCTGAAGATGAAGCTTCCTCCCGGGGCGCAGCCCATAGAAGTTGAGGCGCAAGTTGTCTGGCTTCCCGATAAACAGGTTCAACGGCAGATTTACCCCGGCATGGGGGTTGAATTTCGTAATATTTCTACCTCTCTTCAGCAAAAAATAGTAGATTTCGTGGAAAGAAACCTTCCTTCTCTGGCTGCAGAGCAGCCAAAGCGGCATATTTAATATCGATCCATCCGAATTGCCGTATCCCATTGTGTTTTAAAGAGTTTATTCTCTAATAAAATCTATTGCCACCGCCATTTTATTGTGATAATATACTATTTTTCACCAGCGAATTCTAATGAAGATAATCAATCAGACTTTAAAGCTAAATACAGAGGGAAATCCGGATTTAGTGGATATAACCGATCGTTTAGTGCGTGAACTTGAGAGCTCAAAGTTAAAAAGAGGCAATCTTACGGTTTTCGTAATCGGGTCTACCGCAGGGATTACTACTTTTGAATATGAGCCGGGATTGATTGCGGATATGACCGAGCTATATGAGAAGCTTATCCCCAGGGGCAAAGATTACCATCATGACCAAGCCTGGGGCGATGCCAACGGCTTCAGCCATCTCAGAGCAGCATTAACCAGACCTTCTTTAACTATTCCTTTTGAAGATGGCAAGCTTTTATTGGGGACTTGGCAGCAGGTGGTTCTTGCGGAGTTCGATAACCGCCCGAGGACCCGCCAAATCGTGGTGCAAATAATCGGCGATTAAGATGCAGCAGTATATCTATAATTTACTTAGCGATAGATCCAGGGGATTAATTCCCGTTATCTTAAGGTTTTTTTTGTTCATACTCTCGCTTGTTTACGGACTAATAATCAGATTTTTGATCTTATTCTATCGGCTTAAGCCGACCAGATTAGGTGCTAAGGTAATCAGCGTAGGTAATATAACTTTAGGGGGCACGGGGAAGACTTCTCTGGTTGGATATATTGCTAAGTATTCATTAGAAAAAGGCCGCAAGGTAGCAATATTAACCAGGGGCTATAAAAGAGAAAATCCCAAATCTCAAATCCCAAATTTCAAAATTGAAAATATGGGTGATGAAGCGTATATGTTGAGCAGAAAATTAGATCGTACGCCGGTAGTCGTGGATGCAGATAGAATCAGAGGGGCAAAAAAAGCAATTAATCTTTATTCTACAGACACACTGATTCTGGATGACGGATTTCAGCAGTGGGGGGTTGTCAAAGATTTGGAGATTGTTACGATAGATGCTGCGAACCCTTTCGGTAACCGGCAGATGATTCCCAGGGGAATATTGCGTGAACCGCTATCATCACTTAAGCGTGCAGATATCTTTGTTTTGACTAAGACAAATCTCTCGCCTGATACAAAGAGCATAAAAAATTTATTGAATATAATCAATCCTCGGGCCCAGGTTTTTGGATCTGTGCATCAAGCAGTCTGTTTTTATCGGTTCGGCCATGATGAAGTATCGATTAATAGGGAGAGTTTCATTGGCAGGAGTGTGGCTTTATTTTCTGGCATAGGTGATCCTGGGTCCTTTGAAGAGTTAATCAAAACAATCGGCATCAAAGTCGGTTTATCGGTTAGATTTCCCGATCACCATAACTATTCTCAAAAAGATATTCAAAGAGTAATCGCCAGTTCGCGAGAGAAGAATATTGATACGATTATCACTACAGAAAAGGATGCAGCCCGGTTAGGCAGGTTAGCTATTGACGATCCGCAGGCAGTAATCATAGTTTTAAAGATTGAACTTAAATTTAACAAGGATGAAGAATTTCGTAATCGATTACTTAAGTTATTTATTCTTTAAGGTTCTTACTCCGTTCATCAGGATCTTCCCGGTGAGTTTCGGGTATTTCTTAGGCGCAAGAATGGGGGATATATTTTATTATGCTGATTTTAAGCATAGAGCTATTGCTTACTCTAATATCAAAGCCGCGTTAGGTAATAAGTTAACCCCTGCGCAACTCAAAAAAATTACCCATAGTTTTTACCGCGTCTTCGGTCAGAATTTAATAGACATTCTTCTAATCCCTAAATTCAATCAAGAGTTTTTAGATAAATATATAAAAATCGAAGGCCTGGATAATATCTTTCAGGCCCTAAAGAAAGGCAAGGGGGCGATTATAGTCTCGGTGCATGCCGGCAGCTGGGAGCTTTCCAATATCATCGCTGCAAACCTGGGTTTCCCTTTTAGTATTCTAGTCCGTGAGTTGGCGTTGCCGCGTTTAAACAAGCTCCTGAATTCTTACCGCCTAAAGAAGGGTTGTAGGTTGATTCAGAAAAGAAACCAGACCAGGTTTCTATTGGAGACGCTTAATAATAATGAGGCAGTCGGGATGACCGTAGACCAGGGCGGCAAGAAGGGAACTCTGGTTAAATTTTTTGGCAGGCCTGCCTCGATGAGTAGCGGTGCCGTGAGAATAGCTTTGAAATACGGAGTAACTTTAGTGCCCTGTTTTTTTACGCGTATCAAAGGGGCCAAGATTAAGATTTTTATCGAACCCCCGTTTGAAATCAGCAAAACCGGAGATCAGGGAAAAGACCTAAGTGAAAATCTTCAGAGATTAATTATGATATTTGAAAAATATATCACCAAATACCCGCAGGAATATCTCTGGAGCAATAAGATCTATAAGCACGGTACTCAGAAGAATATTCTTATTCTCACTGATGATAAGGTCGGACATCTCAGGCAGGCACAAGCTGTAACTAGACTGGTCAGCAGCCATTATAAAGAACAAGGTTTTGATACTAATATAGAAAGTAGAGAGGTTAAATTTAAAAGCAGACTCGCGAGGTCGGCATTGATCTTCAACAGTTTCTTCTCTGGCAAATTCAGCTGCCAGGGTTGTCTTTGGTGCGTAAGTAAAGCTCTCAAGAGCGATGTTTATAAGTCTTTAATTAATTATAGCCCGGACGTAGTGATTTCCTGTGGTTCAAATCTCGCCGGCCTGAATTATCTACTGGCACGCCAGAACCTTGCTAAGTCTATAGTGATAATGCGGCCATCTATATTAGGGGCGAGGAGATTCGATCTGGTAGTGATGCCTAGGCATGATAACCCGCTTAAGAGAAAGAATGTTGTAATAACCGAGGGGGCGCCTAATTTAATAAATGGCACTTATTTAAAAGAGCAATCCCAGAGATTAATCCAATCGCAGGCCAAATCCGGGGTATCAAAGAAATCTATAGGCCTGTTGATCGGAGGGGATACGAAAAGTTTCCGTCTGGATAAAAAGACGATGTTAGAGATCAGCAGGCAGTTGAAGTCCGTGAGTGGAAAGTTAAAAGCAGATGTTTTGATTACTACTTCACGCCGGACTTCCAGAGAAACCGAAGGTATAATAAAAAATGAATTTAAGGATTATCCCGGGTGTAAACTGATGATCGTAGCCAATCAAGATAATATCCCTGAGGCGGTTGGCGGTATATTAGGATTAAGCGAGGTTATCATTATTTCGCCGGAGAGTATATCTATGATTTCTGAGGCAGTAAGCAGTAAGAAACATGTTTTTGTTTTTCGGGCAAAGGGCTTAGGGGTTAAACATCAGAGGTTCATTAATAATTTTGCTAAACGGCAATACATACATTTGAGTGAACCTTCTGAGCTGGCGGAAAAGATAGAGGATGTTTGGCTGAATAAAAAGGCAGTAAATGTTTTAGATGATAATGCTATAATTATGCAGGCGATTCAAAAGATACTCTAATGAACATATTACAAATCTTACCTGAAATGCATGTTGGTGGCGTTGAAACCGGAACGCTTGATCTGGCAAGGGCTCTGGTGAAGCTAGGGCATAAAGCCGTAGTGATTTCACATGGCGGATCTTTAGTCAAAGATTTAGAATCAGCGGGAGCAATACATTACCAACTCCCCGTGCATAAAAAGTCTTTACCCTCTATTTTAAAGATGATTCCTCAGCTTGCCGAGATAATCAACAGGGAAAAGATAGATATCGTGCATGCGCGTTCTCGGGTGCCTGCATGGATCGCTTATTTTGCAGCCCGTCGCACAAATAGAGTGTTTATAACTACGGCTCATGGTTATTATCGCAAGCATTATTTTAGCCGGCCGATGGGCTGGGGCAAGAGAGTGGTTGTGGTGAGTAATGCGATTGCCAGGCATATGATCGAGGACTTTGGAGTTCCGCGTGAAAAAGTGATAATGGTGCCGCGCTGCGTTGATTTGGAGCGATTCACATTTAGGAAGTTTGAAAAAAAAGTAAAAAAGGATTTTGTAGTAGGGATTATCGGAAGACTTAGTCCGATAAAAGGGCATCTATATTTTGTCAAAGCAATGGCGCGTGTAGCAAGAAGCATTCCCCATCTTAAAATCTGGATCGTAGGGGATGCGCCTGCCTCCAGAGATTCCTATAAGGAGCAGATACAGGTTATGGTAAAGAGGTTGGGCCTGTGGCACTGTACAGAATTTTTAGGGACCAAAAAAGACATCCCCGGGATTCTTTCTCAACTGGACCTTATGGTTCTTGCTACGACCACTCACGAGGCATTTGGCAGAGTGATTGTGGAAGCTCAGGCTAGCGGAGTTCCTGTGGTGGCCACGGAGGTAGGGGGAGTGGTGGATGTGGTAGAGAATGAGTTGACCGGATTACTTGTTCCTCCGGCTGATCCAGCGAGTATGGCTGAGGCAGTGATTAGATTGCATAAGGATACGAAGCTGTCAGCACGCCTGGTAGAAAATGCATATAGAAATGTAAAACGGAAATATAACCTGGATTTAATGATCAAGAATACGCTTAATCTTTATGAAGAGGCGCTGAGTAATTTCAAGATCCTGATTATTAAATTCAGTTCGTTAGGGGATATTATTTTGTCTACGGCAGCACTCAGAGCGATCAGAGAAAAGTTTCCGCCTAACTATAAAATCAATTTTCTGGTCGGGGAGGAATCAAAAGAGGCGCTCTTGAGGTGTCCTTATATAGATGAATTATTAGTTGTCGATTTCAAGAATAAAGAAGCCGGCCTGAGAGGATTTATTGATCTCGCTAGCCGTTTAAGGAGTAAGGATTTCGATATTGCAATTGACCTGCAAAATAACCGCAAATCGCATATTTTGTCTTTCCTTACCTTAAGCCTCAAGCGTTACGGATATGATAATAAAAAATTTTCATTTTTGCTCAACCGTCGCATCAAAGACGATAAGTTTGCTACCGGCCCGGTTAATCATCAATTCAGGATTCTTGAAATGTTGGGTATAAGCTTAGATAATCCTCAATTAGAGCTTTGGCCAAGTTCGGAAGACGAGCGTTATATCGATGAATTTTTGACTTCACAGTGGATAAGCGTTAATCAGAAAATAGTCGGTATCAGCGCAAGCGCAAGCGAAAGATGGTTAACGAAAAGCTGGCCGGTTACCCATATGGCTAAATTATGCGAAGATTTAGGGCGTAAACAGATACGCGTGGTGATTACAGGGACGGAGAAGGATCTGGAACTTGCCAATACCATCGTAAATATTGCCAAGGATGCGAATATAATCAATGCCTGCGGAAAGACGACGGTTAATCAGTTGGCATGCTTGATAAAAAGATGCGCGGTGTTTGTTTGTGTTGATTCTTCACCTTTACATATCGCAGCAGCAATGAATACGCCGTTTGTCGCTCTTTTCGGCCCGACTGAACCAATCCGGCATCTGCCTCCGGCGAATAACTTTGTAGTGATTAAAAAAGACTGGCCCTGCAGGCCTTGCTATAAATCAAAATGCAAAGATAGGAAATGCATGGAGTTGATAAACCCGACAGAGGTCTTAGCTACGGTTGAGGCACTGCTCGATTCTAGAAAAGAGTAAAAGATGAATATTCTTTTTCTTAGTAATCATCTTAATGTCGGGGGGATAACCAGTTATCTCTTGACGTTATCAAACGGACTTATAAAAAGGGGGCATAATCTATATGTTGCTTCTAGCGCCGGAGAATTGCTTCCTAAGTTTACCAAATCCGGGGTTAACTTTATCCGTATACCGATCAGGACAAAGAATGAGATCAGCCCCAAGATTATAGCGAGTGCGTGTAAATTAAAAAGTGTAATCAGAAGAGAAAAGATTGATTTAGTCCATTCACACTCGCGCACCACACAGGTCTTAGGGGTTCTCTTACATAAGTTTTGTGCTCTGCCGCATATTTCTACCTGCCATGGATTTTTTAAAGTAAGGTTTTCGCGCAGGCTCTTTCCTTGCTGGGGGCAGAAGGTGATTGCAATAAGCGAGTCGGTAAGGAACCATTTGATCGTTGATTTTAAAGTCAGTGAGAGAGACATAATCGTTATACATAACGGAATCGATTTAGAGAGGTTTAGCGGGGCAGGGATACAGGAGAGAGCAGAGAAAAAGAGAGAATTTGGTTTAGGGGATGGTCCGGTAGTTGGAATAGTAGCCAGGCTCGCGGATATTAAAGGGCATCTATATTTGATTAGAGCGATGAAGCAGGTTTTAGAGAGGTTGCCGGATGTTCAATTATTGATCGTCGGAGAAGGAAGGATGCATAAGAAATTGATTGATTTAAACAAAGCCCTGGGCATTGAGGATAGTGTGAAGTTTATTCCAAGACTATCTGATACAAGGGATGCGTTTTCAGTCATAGATATATTTGCCATGCCTTCGTTAAAGGAAGGGTTAGGGTTATCGATTATGGAAGCTATGGCTTCTGGCCTGCCGGTTGTTGCTTGCGCTGTAGGCGGAATCACTAGCTTGATCAATAATCAGGTAAACGGTTTATTAGTTGAGCCTGCTAATGTTGATCAGTTAGCCAAAGCCTTATTGGAGCTGCTTACTGACTCTCCCAGGGCTAAATCTTTGGGTCTTGCCGCTTCTGATTTTGTCCGGAAGAATTTTTCACAGGAGAAGATGGCGGAGCTGACAGAAAGGGTATATACAAAATGTCTAAATTTAAAAAACTAACTTTAGCAATAATTATTATTTTAGCAACCATTTTTCTAGCAACAGGTTTTATATTTTACCGTGCTTACACTGTGCCGGTGCTGATGTACCATTTTGTTAAACCTGGCGCAAGGCCCCAGGATAGATTAGCCGTGAGTGTAGTGTCTTTTGAGCGCCAGATGAGCTTTTTAAGAAGATTCAACTATAACATAGTCCCTCTTGAAGGATTAGCCAGGATGATTAAGGAGAAAAGAAAAATACCTCCCCGTACCGTAGCTATAACTTTTGATGACGGAAATAAAGAAGATTACTTATACGCATTTCCGATTTTAAGAAAATATAGTATACCCGCTACCATATTTTTGATTGTCAATGAAGTAGGAAGGCCTCGGCAAGATAAGTTAACTTGGGAGCAAGTGAGGATGATGCAGGATTCCGGGTTAATCACCGTGGGAAGCCACTGTTTAGGTCCTGAGCCCTTAATCAATCTGGGTTCCGTTGAAGAGTTGGAGAATGAAATATTCGGATCGAAGAGAGCATTAGAAGACCTCTTGGGTAGGGAAGTAAATCTCTTTAGTTATCCTGAGGGAAGATTCAACAGCAAGATTAGGCAGTTAGTAATTGATGCAGGTTATGATTTGGCGGTTGCTACGAACCCCGGTAAAAAAATTCCCAACGCTGATCTGTTTGCTTTAAAAAGATTAAGGATTTCTGCAAGTTCTGATAATCTCTTTGTTTTCTGGATTGAGACCAGTGGATTTTATAATTTCATCAGGGAGCACCGGCATAAATGATGGTAGAGCTTAGTAAAAGAATATTGATTTTTAACGTTAACTGGCTGGGTGATGTATTGTTTTCTACTGCCACGATCAGGAACATCAGGCGTAATTTTCCATACAGTCACATTGCCTGTATAGTCCCAAGTCGTTGTTACCCGATATTGAAAGATAATCCTTATCTGAACGAGATCATTATCTTTGACGAAGAAGACCGCCACCGCGGATTCTTGAGCAAATTAGGTTTTATCAGAAAGCTCAGGCGCAGAAAGTTTGATACCGTGTTTTTATTACATCGTTCACTGACGCGTGCTTTTATCTGTTGGTTAGCGGGAATACCGCAGCGCATAGGTTATTATACAAGAAAACGTGGTTTCCTCCTGACTAAAAAGGTTAAGCGTCTAAAGTGTAATCATCCGCATCGCATTGATTACTATTTAGATATTATTGAAAATGCAGGCTTAAGAGTAGAGGATAGATACACGGAGTTTTTCTTTAAAGAACAAGATTCTAGTTTTATCGATGAATTCCTCAAACAGAAGTCGGTTAAGAAGGATGATTATTTAGTGGTGGTTAATCCGGGAGGGAACTGGTTGCCTAAGCGCTGGCCAAAGGAATATTGGGCGGAGTTGGCAGACAGATTAATCAGCGAAACTAAGGTTAGGGTGGTAATTTCAGGCAGCCTGCAGGATGTAACTTTGGCTAGGGAAATAAAAGATTTAATGAAAGAGAAGCCGATTATTGCCTCAGGAAGATTGAATCTTAAGCAGCTGGGCGTTCTCTGCAAGAGGGCGGATTTATTTATTACCGCAGATACGGGGCCTTTGCATATTGCTAATGCGGTGGGAGCAAAGAAGATTATCGCGATTTTCGGACCTACTGCCCCGGAGATAACCGGTCCGTATCCTTTAAAGAACGTAACGATCTTAAGGAAAGATATCGGCTGCAGGATCCCTTGTTATGAAGTAAAGTGTAAGAATAATCGCTGTATGAAGGCCGTAATTGTTGATGATCTGATTAAAGAAATCAAGTCGAAGTTAAATAGATAAAGTGTCAAAGTGTCAGAGTATCAAAGTAAAACTCTGACACCCTGACACTATTTAAAATAATGACAAACAAGATTCTTTTTATAACCTTAAGTAACATTGGAGATGTAATCCTTACCCTTCCGGGGTTGGATTATCTCAGGCAGCATTTCCCGGAAGCTAAAGTCACGGTCTTAACCGGCTTGAGGCCGAAGCGTTTATTCGAGAATAATCCTAATATCGAGAAAGTAGTCGTTTATAATAAGCATGCCAGATTACGCGATAAGATAAGGTTATTCGAAGAACTCAAGAAAGAGAATTCAGATATAGTGGTTGATTTACGCAATAGCCTATTCGGAGTATTGCTGCCTGCAAGATACAGAAACTCTCCCTTTATACGCATACCGAAGCATCTTGGGCATATGCGAGATAGGCATCTCTATAAGATTTATAATCTAGGTTTTGAATTCAATCCAGCAAGGATAAAAAAACAGGAAGATTTTTTCGATATTGATTCAGAAGATAAGGAGCATATTGATAATATATTAAAGGAAAATAATATTTCAGGGTCAGATAATTTAGTAGTGATAGCTTCCGGTGCAAGGAGCCATAGTAAAAGATGGCCCAAGGAAAAATTCAAGAGACTAATTGATAGCTTAACTGCTGATCGTTCATTTAAGATTATCCTGGTAGGAGATAAAGAAGACGCCGGGATGAATGAATATATAGCGAGTAATGTAAAAGATCCCGTATTGGATCTGAGTGCGAAGACAACTCTTTTGCAGCTTAGTTATTTGTTAAAGAAAGCGAAATTCGTCGTAACCAATGATAGTGCGGTATTACATCTCGCCAGTTATTTGAACAGGCCGGTGGTAGCTATATTCGGGCCTACCGATGAAAAAAAATACGGTCCCTGGTCGAAGAATTGTATAGTGGTTAAAAAGGAATTATTCTGCCGCCCCTGCGAAAAAGCGCAGTGCAGATTTAAAACTTTAGAGTGTATAAAATTGATACAAGTGGAGGACGTTTTAAAAGCGGTGGGAAGTATTTTAGATAACGAAAATCAAGAATCAAGAGTTAAGAATCAAGAAAAATACAAACGCATCCTGATTACCCGTACAGATAGGATTGGAGATGTACTCTTATCTACTCCGGTAATTAAGGCAGTCAGGGATAGATACCCGGATGCTTTTATCGCGATGATCGTTAGGCCTTATTCCAGAGATATCGTGGCGGATAATCCCTATCTTGATCAGGTAATAATCTATGATAAGAGTGGTAAGGAGAAAAGCTGGTGCGGATCATACAGGTTTGCCCGCAAGCTAAGTAAGAAAAAGTTTGACTTAGCAATTATTTTGCACCCTACAAACCGGATGCATTTGATCAGCTTCCTTGCAGGTATCCCCCGTAGGGTAGGTTATAATCGAAAGCTTGGGGTTTTACTCACCGACGGCATAAAGCATACCAAGCAGTTCGGAGAGAAACACGAACTGGAATACAGTTTAGATTTGCTAAAAGTTTTAAATATCGAGCCTAAAGAAAGAAATCTTTTTATGCCGCTAAAAGGAGAGTCAGAGATCTGGGCAGATGAGTTGCTGGAAAAAGAGGGGATAAAGAAGAGCCATAGATTGTTAGTGATCAACCCAGGTGCAAGTTGCCCTTCTAAAATCTGGCCTGGTCAAAGATTCGCGGAATTAGCGAACAGACTTATAGAGAAATACGGGTTTAGAATTATAGTCATCTCCGGACCTAAAGAGATCACATTGGTAGAGAAGATGGTTAAAGGGATTGACCACCCGGTAGTTAATCTGGCGGGTAGGACTTCGGTTAATCAATTAGCCAGTATAGTAAGAAGATGCGAGTTGTTGATTTCTAATGATTCCGGACCTGTGCATATTGCTACTGCGGTCGGGGTCCCGGTAATCTCTATCTTTGGCAGGAATCAACAGGGGCTTAGCCCCAGGCGCTGGGGGCCTCTGGGCAAAAGAGACAGAATTTTACATAAAGAGGTCGGCTGCGTTGAGTGTCTGGCGCATGATTGCGTAAAAGAATTTATCTGCTTGAAGGCAATAGAGGTTGAAGATGTAATGAAAGCCGTAGAGTGCATATTGAGTGAAAGGTAATTTTGGTTGAAAAGCCAACCCAGAGGCGTATAATGAATCAGTATAACAAGCCTAAGCTGGCGGAAGATGGAAAGAAAACAGAAGATTAAAATTTATTTAATTTATATTCTTTTTATTCTTCTTGCTCTAGGGTTTTGGCGATTAGGGGTAGTTTCAAAAGAACTGATCATAGCGAGAAATGAATTATCAGCTATACATTATAGAGAATTTCTTAAGTTGCAAACAGGCAAGGTAGTTAACTATTCTCAGGGTGCCTCGCAAGAGGAGGCCTTGCGTGAACAGCTAGCTTCACTTGCTCAGGAATTAGCGATTTTAGAAGAAGATAATCTAAGGCTGAGAGAAGATAAAAAACAGCTTAAGCAAGCACTTTTAGATTCAGTGCAGGAGAGAAAGAAGTTCGAAGCGAGATTCAATTCCCTGAGTGAGCTTAAAAAAGCTATAGCTAAGGTTAAAATAAGGATAGGCCAGGAAAAAAGAGAGCAAGCCCGCGTTAAAAAAGAACGGCAAAAAGAAATAGATGCTTTAGAGTTAGCCCTAGGTAACCGCGGATTCATCATCAGAGGGGGGAAGGCCACGTCGTATAGGCCTGCGGTAAAAATAGAAGTAAAGCCATTGCCCTAAGAAGTTGTTGATTTGGCGGGGATTTGTGATAAAATTATAAATTTATATGACCGTTTTGAATCAGAAATAATCAAGATGACGATTAATTGGAATAAGCTAAAGACATATTCAGTAAGGACTAGATGCAGCAAGGTAGAGAAGGAGGATTTTGCAAATCCGCCAAAGCGTGGAATGAGTTTTTCGGGATTTTACGCAAGCCTGCCGAACATCCTAAAAGCAAAAGACTTACGTATCTTAGTTGATGCAATAGTCAAGGCGCATAAAAGTAAGAAGCCGGTTATCTTTATGTGCGGGGCACATGTTATAAAATGCGGCCTTAATCCGATAATCATAGAGCTGATTAAAAAGAAGGTGATTAGCTGCCTCTGTTTAAACGGAGCCGGAATAATTCATGATTTTGAGATTGCCTATCAAGCCCGAACCTCTGAGGATGTGGCTGAGAATTTGAAGTCAGGTAAGTTTGGGATGGGGAGGGAACCGGCTGATTTTCTCAATCTAGCTATAGAAGAGGGAGTGAGTTATGGCCGGGGTCTCGGTAGTTCAGTAGCGAGGAAGATTGCGAAGTCAAAGTTACGCTTTAAAAACTTAAGTATCATTTATAACGCAGATAAAAATAAGATCCCGGTTTGCGTATTTGTGGCAGTGGGAACTGATATCATACATCAACATCCTTCTTTTAATGCCGCACTTACCGCAGAAGGAAGTTTAAGGGACTTCCATCTGCTTAGAGAATGTATCGCCGGATTGAATAACGGCGGCGTAGTCTTAAACTTCGGCTCAGCCGTGATTTTGCCGGAGGTGTTCTTGAAGGCCTTGAATCTATCCCGTAACTTAGGTAATCAGGTTAAGAATTTTACCACCGCTAATTTTGATATGATCTATCACTATCGCCCAAGCCAAAATGTTGTTAGTCGTCCGGTGATGCAGGGTGGAAAGGGGCTTTATATAATCGGGCATCATGAGATTATGCTCCCCTTATTAGCCCAGGCAGTAATTGATAAGCTATGAAAAAATTAAGAAAAATCATTAATAGGTTTAATAAAGCAAAGGTTTTAGTCGTCGGCGATTTAATTCTCGATGAGTATATCTGGGGAAATGTAGATAGAATCTCTCCCGAGGCGCCGGTCCCGGTAATCTGGGCAAATAAAAGGACCTATGTCCCGGGTGGTGCAGCAAATGCAGCGAATAATATCAGGTCTCTGGGTGCTGAGGTCTGTTTAATCGGGATCACCGGCCGTGATAAGAATACCGATATTCTCTTTAGCGAACTAAAAAAGAGGAAGATCAGCACCAAAGGCATATTTATTGAGCCCCAGAGACATACTACACTGAAGACACGGATCATCGCCGGACATCAGCAGGTAGTCAGGGTTGATTGGGAGCATAAAGATTCGCTGGAGAAAAAGCTAAATCAGAGAATTCTGAAATTTATAAATAAGACTATAGGCAATTTTGATGCCGTAATTATTCAGGATTATGGAAAGGGTGTGGTCAATCAGTATCTATTAGAAGAGCTGATTAATCTCGCCCATCTACATAAAAAGATTATTACAGTTGACCCGAAGGAGGATCATTTCCAATATTACCGGGGGGTGACTTCGATTACGCCAAATCGTAGCGAACTTGAGAATGCGATAAGGAACCTGAAGATTAAAGATACTACCAATAAATTTAAGGTAAACAAAGATCGCTTATTAAATAACCGGGATATAAATCTGGCAGTGCGTCAGATTATAAGCTATCTGGGGCTACAATCCTTATTAGTTACTATGGGCGAACAGGGGATGAAATTATTTATAAAAGGGAATAAGGTGATTCATATACCTACAGTTGCCCAGGAGGTTTTTGATGTTTCCGGAGCAGGGGATACAGTAATCAGCGTATTCACTTTAGGCCTTTGTTCTCAAGGTACGGTATTAGAGGCGGCGCATTTGGCTAACATTGCCGCAGGTATTGTGGTAGGTAAGATCGGTACCGCAGTTTTGACTAAAAAAGAATTAACGGAAAAGTTGAGGTAAAAATGGACGTAATCGGAATAATTCCCGCAAGATATTCATCGAGTAGGTTTGAGGGTAAGGTTTTGGCTCAGATTATGGGTAAGCCGATGATTCAGCATGTTTGGGAGAGGGCAAAACAAGCACGCCTGCTAGAAGACTTAATCATTGCCTGTGATCATGAATTAGTGGCTAATGCAGCTAAAGAGTTTGGTGCTAAAGTTGTGTTGACTTCGAAGGGGCACTTGAGCGGCACTGACAGAATCTGCGAGGTGATTAATCCGCTCGAAGTAAAAGTGGTAATCAATATCCAGGGCGATGAACCGTTAGTGCATCCGATGATGATCGATAGCGTTGCCAGAGAATTGCTGGAGGATGATTCTATCTCCATGGCGACAATCATGAAGAAGATCGAAAACCCCGAATATATAAATGACCCCAACGTAGTTAAGGTGGTGGTGGATAGAAATAATTTCGCGCTTTATTTTTCCCGTGCGGCAATTCCCCATTGTGCTGCGAATGCAGAGATCGACTCTACGCTTTACTATAAACATATTGGTTTGTATGCATATACTAAGGATTTCTTATTTACTTATAAAAATCTTCCGGTTTCAGGTTTAGAGAAGGCTGAGCGACTGGAACAGTTGAGGGTTTTAGATGGTGGATTCCGGATCAAAATGGTCGAGACAAATTTCGATACCATAGGCGTAGATAGGCCGGAGGATTTAGAGAGGGTAAGGTTAGCCTTAGAGAGGCAGAGTGTATGAGAGAGATAAAGATCGGGAATATTAAGATTGGCGCAAATAATCCGATTGTATTAATTGCCGGGCCTTGCGTAATCGAATCAGAGAAAAAGAGTCTTGAGACTGCAAAAAGAATACAAGCTATCGCAGCCGGGTTAAAGATCCCCTTTATCTTTAAATCGAGTTTCGATAAAGCTAACCGGCTCTCGGTTAAATCTTTTCGCGGACCCGGAATGGAAGAAGGCCTGGAAATATTGGATAAAGTAAAACGAAGATTAAAAATTCCGGTATTAAGCGATGTGCATTGTGCAAAAGACGTTGACCAGGCAGCAGAGGTGCTGGATATTATTCAGATACCGGCGTTATTGTGCCGTCAGACTGATCTGGTTATAGCTGCGGCAGAGAGCGGCAGGGCGGTGAATATTAAAAAAGGCCAGTTTATGGCGCCTTGGGATATGCTGCAGGTGATTAAAAAGGTTGAATCCGCGGGAAACAGGTTAATTTTGATTACTGAGAGGGGAGTTTCTTTCGGCTATAATAATTTAGTTTCTGATTTAAGAAGCCTAAAGATTATGCGTGGATTCGGGTATCCTGTAATTTATGATGCAACCCATAGCGTTCAGTTGCCTGGAGGCCAAGGTAAATCTTCAGGTGGACAGAGAGAATTTGTTGAGGGGCTTTCCCGCGCTGCGGTTGCTTTTGGCTGCGAAGGATTATTTCTGGAGGTTCATAGCAACCCTAATCAGGCATTGTGTGACGGGTCGAATATGATTGATTTAGTAATTTTAAAGAAACTGCTTAGGCAGGTTAAAAAAATTGAATCAGTTTTAAGTTATAAGCCGTAAGTATTGAGTAGAGGATTTTTATTATGAAGATAAATGCAGTGAAGAGAGCAAGAGAGGTTTTGGATATTGAGGCCGGCGCAATCAAGGTTTTAAAATCCCGGATCGGCAAAGATTTTTTAAAAACCCTGGCCTTAATACTAAAGACTAAAGGCAGGATCGTAATAAGCGGGATGGGTAAGACCGGTATCATCGCGCAGAAGTTCTCCGCTACTTTAGCTTCTACCGGCACCCCGAGTTTATTTTTACATACCGCTGAGGCAATACATGGAGACCTGGGACGGGTAAGTCAAGATGATACGGTGATCATAATCTCTAATAGCGGCGTAAACGAGGAGATGAAACATCTCTTGCCTTTATTGAAGAAGATCGGAACTAAGATTATTGCCCTTACCGGTAACGCAAGATCGATCTTGGCTAAATATAGCGATGTAGTTTTAGATGTTTCAGTAAAAAGAGAGGCCTGTCCGTTAGGGTTGGCACCTACTGCTTCAACCACTGCAACTTTAGCGATGACTGATGCCTTGGCAGTATGCCTATTGGAGTCAAAGGGATTCAAGGAGAAGGATTTTGCTTTTTTTCATCCTGGAGGTAGATTGGGAAGGCGCCTGCTGCTAAAGGTAGATGATCTGATGCGTAAGGGCAAAGCGAATCCGATAGTGAACGAAGAAAAAAAGGTCTCAGAGGTATTACTGAAAATCACCCAATCCAGGGCAGGTTCGGCGACGGTGGTAGATAAAAATGGAAAGTTAAAAGGTATATTTACCGACGGAGACCTTCGTCGTCATCTAGAGATAGATGAGAAGCTTCCCGAACGTAAAATTAGAGAGGTAATGACCAAGAATCCTACGGTTGTATTTAAAGAGATGCTGGCAGCAGAGGCGATGCGGATATTGCAGGATAAAAAGATCGACGAAGTGCCAGTGGTGGATAAGAACAGGCGTCCGGTGGGATTGTTGGATATACAGGATCTTTTAAAAGCGGGATTAATCTAGCCATGTCGATAGTAAGCGTTACAGGGGACATCAAAGAGAAGGCAAAAAAAATAAAACTTCTTTTACTTGATGTCGACGGTGTTCTCACCGATGGAAAGATCGTCTATGATTCGTGCGGCCGGGATATGAGATTTTTCGATGTCCACGATGGGTTAGGAGTTTATCTTTTGGGAGAACAAGGGATAAGAACTGTCCTGATTACTGCTAAAGGTTCAAAAGCGATAATACCGCGCGCCAGAGAGATGCGGGTGGCTGAGGTATTTGCCGATGTTTCTCCTAAGACCTCTGTATTAGATAAGATCTTAAAGAAATATAAGGTTGTGCTGGAAGAGATTTGTTTTATGGGAGATGATTTGGTTGATCTCTGCCTAATGAAGAAGGTGGGGTTTCCGATTGCAGTGTTTAATGCGGTGCCTGAGATTAAACGCGTTGCTGTCTATATCTGTTTGAGAGAAGGGGGTAGTGGCGCTGTTAGAGAAGTAGTCGAATTAATCCTTAAGGCGCAAGGTAAATGGGCGGCAGCCTTGGAAGTTTATGATATTTAAAAGCTTTATTCTTATTTTTTGTTTGATTAATCTGGCCTTCCCTTATTTATATGCAGAGGGTTTGGCGGCTACTGAATCAGACCAGCAGATCAATGATTTTTCTCTTTCCGGTTACGGAGAGAAGGGAAAAAAAAGTTGGGAGATATTCGGTAAGACAGCGGATGTTTTTACCGAAGATATCCAGCTTGATGATGTGACCGGTAATCTATACGGTGAAGAAGAAGATGTTAAGCTTACCGGAGATAAAGGAAAATTTAATAAAGAGAATGGTAAGTTGAACTTAGAGGATAACGTAGTCATTACCACTTCTTCCGGAGCAAAGTTAACTACGGACTCTTTAGAATGGGATAGAAAAGAACAGGTTGTTTCTACGAAGGATCCGGTGAATATAGAGAGAAATAGCATGATGGCAGTGGCAATCGGCGCAAAGGGAGAGCCTAATCTAAATAAGGTTTCTCTGGAGAAGGACGTTAGGGTGGATATCGAGCCTGACCAGGCGCAGGATAGCAAAGAAAAAATCATGATTACCTGCGATGGTCCTTTAGAGATAGAATACGAAAAGAATATGGCTACTTTTTACAATAATGTCAAGGTAGAAAGAGAAGACTCAACAATATATGGAGATAGGCTCGATATCTATTTTTCCAGAGCAGGTACTCGAGATAGCTCCCAGGGCTTTATGAACAACAAGATAGAGAAAATAGTAGCCAAAGGCAATGTCAAGATTGTCAGAGATGAGAATGTTTCCTATAGCCAGGAAGCGATCTATACGGCAGCTGATAAGAAGATCGTTTTAAGCGGCAGGCCGAAATTAGTCATCTCTTCTGCGGGGGATTTAAATGATGCATCTTTTGGAAATTAAGGGATTGGCTAAATCTTACGACGGAAGGGAAGTTGTCAGGGGTGTCGATATTCTGGTCAGGCGCGGTGAGATAGTGGGGCTGCTTGGGCCTAACGGCGCAGGTAAGACCACTACTTTTTATATGATCGTCGGGGTGATTCCGCCTAACCGGGGGAAGATCGTTTTTGACAATAACGATATTACCTCTTTACCGATCCATGAACGCGCACGCTACGGTATAGGGTATCTTGCCCAGGAGGCTTCAGTATTCCGTAAGCTTAGCGTAGAAGATAATATCATGTCGATTTTAGAGACCCTGCCGATAGGCAAAGCTGAGAGGCAGAAGAGATTGAGGAATCTGCTTAAAGAGTTGAATATATCCCATCTTGCTAAAAGTAAGGCTTTTACTTTATCCGGAGGAGAGAGAAGGCGCTTAGAGATTACCCGTGCACTAGTGACAAACCCTTCCTTTATTTTATTGGATGAGCCTTTTTCCGGAATAGATCCGATCGTAGTCAATGAAGCGCAGGAGATCATTAAGGAGTTAAAAGAGAAAGGTTTAGGGATTTTACTTACGGATCATAATGTTAGAGAAACGCTTTCTATAACCGATAGGGCATATTTGATTGCTGATGGGAAGATTTTGATTTCCGGAGTTGCCGATGAATTAATCAATAATCCTAAAGCTCGCCAGATCTATCTGGGAGAGAAGTTCCGAATGTGAGTTCAATTCGTCAACCGCAGAAGGGAGTTCACTTAAAATGGTAAAAACAGAAGTAAAAAAGTTAGACAGCACCAAAAGAGAGGGCTGATTTAAGATGAAAACTGAAGTAAAAAAAATAGACAGCACTAAGAGAGAAATAAACGTTGAAGTAAGCGGAGAGACCGTAAAGAATAAATTTGAGGATGTCTTCAAAAAAATAGGCAAGGAAGCAAAGGTACCGGGTTTTCGTCCGGGTAATGCTCCGAGAGATATTTTAGAGAAGCATTATTCCGCTAATGCGCATGAGCA
>JBDRMO010000062.1:0-4294 GCA_043812095.1 Candidatus Omnitrophota bacterium
TATCGCTATCGGCGATGATCGGAAAACCCATGCTTATTGCGCCGGCACCGGTAGCATATTTAATATCATCCAACGGCCCTAAAACTAAACCAAATGCAAAAACGCGCTCCTTAGTATATAAAAGACATTTTTGCGCATCCCCTGCCTTAAGCCCGCCGAAAGTCAAAGCTGAACGTATAGCCCAATTCAAAGCATAGATCCCTGAGATTGTATCCCTGCCATAGGGGACGATATAATTATCCCAACCCATCTGAACATTTTCTTCTAATAACTGATCAATGATAGATCGGCCATTACTCGATGAGCCGACAAATGCTAAAATATTCCTTTGCTGTAATTCTCTGACTATCTGCACTGCGGTTTTATTATCCGGAGCCGCTCCCAAGATTGCCGCAAATCCGGGCATCCTGCCATCCACCAACTGAATACCAAGAGAGCGCATAATCGTATCAGTAAAGAATCCGTTGCAATCCTTCTGAGGTTCCTCTTGATAAAGATAGCGTAAGGCTACAATTATCTCCTCTGAAAATAATGCCGACATTCCCGCATTTAAAGCATCGCCTAAATATGGAAGCCATATTTTATCCGAAGGTAATTGGGGCAATAAAGACTCAGCGTGCTTGAGAATCGGGCCTACATCCTTTAGGGTTTGAACCTTTGCACCCAAAAGAGCATTAGCCAAAGGGAAATAAAAAGCCGTTTCCGGAAATTCAACCTTCTGACTCTCCCCTTTTTCCTTGATTGCTTTATCCAGGAAACTTGAGGCCTGCTTCAAAATCTGACCAGCCCCTCTTATAGCTGCTTCTGCTACTATCTTAGACATAGGTTTGCTCCTTCTCCTTTATTAAATCAAGAATGTCAGGATAGCCGAAATCTTCTTGCAATAATTTATCTTTGACCGTTGAGATATCGGTTCTCTCTCTGATTAACCTTAAGAATACGCCGCTATTTCTGATATTACCTACTAATATTGTTCCGATGATTACGTTATTCTTTAACAATAACTTCTTATAGCTATTAAATCTGACTTCGCTAAGCTTCAGTTCTTCTATCGATGAGTCCTCTTCTTCTACTTTATATACTCCTAATGAGATTACCGGGAGGCCGAAAAACTCGATTGAATTCATACCCAAGGATCCTTGATAATGCATCTTTTCACCAGCCATATTTAAACCTGCTGTTTTACCCTGCTCGACTGCAACCGGCCAAAGCGCATTCACTGCATGCCTGCCCAATGTGATATCAAAACTCTCAGATACATCCCCGGCAGCGTAAATACTAGGTATATTCGTATCTAAAAACTCTTTAGTAACGATCCCCTGATGAACCTCAATCTGCGTATCTTTAATCAAGCCGATATTGGGCGATACCCCTTTACCCACAATCACCATCGAACAGCCAATCGCCTTACCGGAATCTAATTTTACTGCCTTTATATCTCCATTGCCTATAATTTCTTGAACATTCTGTCCGAGGATCAATTCAATCCCGTTCTCCTCCAACCTTTTCTGCACAAATTGAGCGGATTCAAAATCTAACATCTGCGAAAGAACCTGCTTAGACCCGATAACTACCTTTACATCCACGCCTCTTTTCTTTAATCCGTAGGCCGCCTTAAGCCCGATCAACCCTCCGCCTAAAACACAGGCGGTTTTAGTCACCGGCACTAATCCTCCGATCTCTTTTGCATCTTTAATAGTGCGAAAACCAAAAACCCCCTTCTTCTTTATACCGCTGATTTCGGGAAGCTTGGGGCTGGCACCTGTTGCGATCAATAAAGAATCATAAGCAAAACTACTCTTATCCTCGAGGATCAGGCGATTCTTTTTTAAATCGATACGCGCGACTTTTTTGTTAAGTATAAGATTAATATTATTATTTTTGTAAAAGCTTTCCGGACGGTAAAATAGCTTGCCTTCTTTTACTTCGCCGGATAAATAATAAGAGATCAAGCAACGACAATAGGAATTATAATCTTCATCGGAAATAACCGTGATTTTGGATTGTCTATCCTTGGTCCTGATTGCCTCAACTCCGGCAATACCTGCCGCTGAATTACCGATAACTACAAACTCTTTCATTCCTTCTCCATCTTACTCTCTTCTTCCCAGATAATCGCAGCTGTCGGACAGGCCTTAACGCATTGGGGCTGATCTTTATCTTTACATTTATCGCACCTTAGCGGGACCTTCATCTTAGTATTAGGCCTGATCGCGCCATAGGGACAGCTCATCACACACATCCAGCAGCCAACGCAGCGACTGTCATCAAAAATAACCATTCCTTTTTCCTGATCGAATTTTATTGCTGCTGCCATGCACGCCTCAACACACTTAGGATCATTACAGTGCCGACAGGAAACCGGAAAGTTCTTACCTTTAGAGGAATAAATCTTCTTTCTCGGAAGAGATAAATTCTTCTCTTTGAGCGCTTTATATAGCTCTCCTGTAATCGAGTGCGCTATTGCGCAAGCGACCTCACAGGATTTACAGGCTAAGCATTTGTCGACCTTATAGTACAACTTTTTCATAATAATTAGTGTAAATCGTAAAGCGTAAAACGTAAAGTTATAGTTTAAAACTAAAAACGTTCTAAGTTCTACATTTTGGTTTTACGCTTTTCGCTTTAAGTTTTACGTTTCTATTTATACATTACCGGATTCAGCTTCAACGCCTGCCGCTTATTATCTATATGCTGAATCATCAACTCAGCCATCTTATGTGGATCATTAGAGAACTCAAACCTGGCTCCTACGTCATCCTCTATTTCTTTGGTCAAATAACGGGTGAGATTCTGACTGCCTAATACGGCAAAGGGATCAGCACCGAATACTGTGTAAACACCAGAGGCAACAAAATAACAACCAATGGTGATTGCCTTCTCTGACATCCACTCCGGAGCTGCTCCGGCCGCAGGTAAATCTGATAAATCTTCTCCTAATCCACCTGCAGCTACCATCTGAGAAGCAGCAGTCAAAATACGGGAGTTATCAACGCATGAACCAAGATGTAACACAGGAGGTATCCCCACTGCTTCACATATTTCCTGAAGCCCCTTACCGGCATACTCCTTTGCTGCTTCAGGAATTAAAAATCCTCTTTTTGCGCAGGCAATCGCAGAGCATCCGGTCTGCAGTACCAGAACATCATTCTTAATCAATTCTTTTACCAGCTCAATATGGAAATGATCATGGGTCTCTTTAGGATTACAGCAACCAACTACTCCTGCTACCCCTCTCAATCTTCCGGCGATAATCGCTTCATTTAACGGTTTATAGGTTGCGCGATATCGTCCACCTAAGATCTGAAACACTACTTCCTTAGTAAAGCCCGCTACTAAATCCATCTCATGCTTTGGTATATCGACTCTGTCTTTATTGCGATTACTAAAATTCTCTACTCCCAACTTGATAATCTGCTTAGATATCTCATATGCCTTATCACTGCGGAACTCCATATGAGCTACTCCAGGAAAACGTGCCTTAGGGGAAGTGGTTACCAGTTTTGTATGGAAACACCCGGCAATATCCTGCAAGGCAGGCATAATACATTGCACATCCACCATCATCAACTCAACCGCTCCTGTGAGAATAGCTAATTCCTGTTGTAGAAAATTTCCTGCGACCGGAATTCCGTGACGCATTAATACTTCATTAGCAGTACAACAGATACCGGCTAGATTAATCCCCTCAGCGCCTTTACTTTTAGCCAGCTTTATTAATTCCGGATCCTGACTTGCCTTTACTGCCATCTCGGATAAGATCGGCTCATGCCCATGCACTACAATGTTAACATAATTATCCTTTAAAACCCCCAAATTAACTTTGCTACGGATAGGTGCCGGGCTTCCGAGAATAATATCCTGAGTATCTGTAGCGATCATCGAACCACCCCAGCCATCTGAAAGCGCACAGCGCATGCCGGTTTTAATAATATTCTTATAATCCATATCTACGCCCATATGCGTAGTATGCAGTAATTCCACAACCTCACGGTCAACGCCTCTGGGCACAATGCCTAATTTCTTCCAAATATCCTGTCTTTTCTTTGGCGCGCGTTTAATAAAAGTCAACTCACCTTCCTGCTTACCGAATTCTCCCAGCAATTTTTTCGAAAGCTCTTTTAAAACCTTTTCCTTCGGCTGGGTAATATCTATTTTAAACTCCTGCGCAATTTCTTTAAATTTTTCTAAATCCAGCACCTCATAATCATGGGCATGGCCTTCGGACAATAAAGAAAGAGTATGCGCTACGTCCCTTCCGTGGTCAGAATGCGCGGATGCCCCCACGGCGATC
>JBDRMO010000063.1:0-8666 GCA_043812095.1 Candidatus Omnitrophota bacterium
GGACCATCGCAGGTAATTGTAATGCTTCTTGTTGCAGATTCTTCATCTTCAACATCTATGGTCACAGTAACATCTTCTTTTAACTGAGCAGAACTAACTTTTATATACTCATCACCGTCTATCGGCGTATATAGTTGTCTATTACCAAGTTTACCTATATAGAAACCTAGAACACTACTGCCAAGAAAATCGGAAACAAAACTATAGCCTTCTCCGTTATAAGCAAAAAGAAGAGGACAGCTGGTTTTATTATAAGTAATTGTACGTAACCCATAATCATATTCAAGATCGTAATAAGGGCCGCTTGCTTCCGCATCCGGATATTTACCTCCGGAACCGGCCAGACACCTATATGCGTTTCCACGCCATGATAAAAATTGCCCTGTATCATAACGATAGAAATGAGTCCCTTGGCAAGATATAGGAATACCATAATCTATCAGGCCAAGAGCAACTGCATTATTGGCATATTGACGATGCTCCGCGATATACTGCATTTGTAATCGATCCATAAAACCAAGTATTTCTCTAGCCTCTGACGCTCTATGATATTCTACAATACTCCCGAAATAAACAAACCCTAAAGTTGTAATTACGCCTATTATAATCAGAACTATAATTAATTCTAAAAGAGTAAAACTTCTTCGATTTTTATTATTTACTCTAATTAAAATTTTCTCTTCCACGACCTGATCTGCTTACAGACTAACCTTGGGTTAGTACCGGCATAGGATCTTTTTAAACTTACCGACGAGAAGGCATTAAGAATCTTTCTAACATCCAGCCCTAATCTAGCCGAATATTTCTTCAGCTCTTTATCCGTAAGTTTCGCTATCTTTTTCCCCTTATCCAGAGAACCTTTAATAATCTTACCTACAATATCGTGAGCTTCTCTATAAGAGACGCCTTTTTTGATCAGATATTCAACAATATCAACGGAAAATAAAGATTCATCGCTCAATTTAGCCGCTATCTCTTCTTTCTTTATAGAGATATTTTTAAACAGCTCGGCTAATATCTCTAAAACATCCTTTACTGTCTCCACCGCATCAAAAAGCGGAGGTTTATCTAACTGCATATCCCGGTTATAGGAAGTAGGTAAACCCTTCATTAAAATCAGGATGCTTGAGAGGTCTCCGTGAATCCTTCCTACAGAACCCCTGATCAATTCCAGGACATCGGGATTCTTCTTATGCGGCATAATGCTGGAGCCGGTACAAAAAGAAAAATCTATATCAATAAAGTTAAATTCCTTAGTTGACCAAAGGATCAGATCCTCCGCAATCCTGGATAAATGTATGGAAAGGATTGCCAGATCAGAGAGTATTTCAATAATAAAATCTCTGTCACTTATCGCATCAATGCTATTGCCCGTAAGCTTACTAAAACCCAAGAGCTTTTTCACGTATTCTCTGTCTATAGGGAGGCTTGTTCCGGATAAAGCACAACTCCCCAAAGGCATGCAGTCAACCCTCTTTCTTGCATCAAAAAGCCTCTCCTTATCCCTCTCTAACATCTCAAGGTAGGCCAGAAGATGATGACTAAGAAGAACGCACTGCGCTGCCTGTAGATGCGTATAAGCAGGAATAATTATCTTTATATTCTTCTCTGCGAGTTTTAGTATCGATCTTTGTAGACCCTTAATAAGCTGTAATAAATCAGTAACTCCCTCCTTACAGTACATCTTCACATCTAGGGCTATCTGATCGTTTCGTGACCGGGCTGTATGCAGTTTATCGGCAGCCGGGCCTATTTTTTTCTTTAAGTTATTAGCTATATTCGTATGGATATCCTCTGCGTTCAGATCATATTTGAATCTATTGCCTTCAATCTCCTTGAGGATTAGATTTAGTCCCCTAACTATTGATTGCGCATCCTTTAAAGGTATAATTTGTACCTTACCTAGCATCTTCGCATGCGCAATGCTTCCTAAAACATCATATCTTGCTAACTTTTTATCATAAGAGATACTTGAGGTAAACTTCTCAGTCAATATATTTGTCTTCTTAGAAAATCTAGATCCCCATAATTTTTTTGCCATCTTTTCTCCTATTTCTTATAAGGAAGACCCCAGAGCTTAATGAACCCTTCGGCTAATTTCTGGTCAAATTTGTCATCTTTACCGTATGTGCTTAGTTCCTTTTTATAAAGTGAGTACGCTGATTTTCTGATCACCGGAACACAGTTTGCTTTAAATAGCTTAAGCTTAATTGAACCGCTTAATCTCTTCTGCGTTGAATTCACAAAACTATCCAATGCTTCTTTTAAGGGAGAATACCAAAGCCCGTAGTAGACCAATTCCGAGTATTTAAGCGAGACAATCTCCTTAAAATGCGCTGTCTCCCGATCAAGCACCAGGCTCTCCAATTCCTTGTGCGCGATATGCAGGATCGTTGCGGCCGGCGCTTCATAAATCTCTCTGGATTTTATCCCTACGAGTCTATTCTCTACCAAATCAGCTCTTCCGATGCCATGCACCCCGCCGATCTCATTTAAATGATTGATCAAGGTCTTTAATTTATAAACCTTTCCATCTAGCTTTTTAGGAATGCCTTTTTCAAAATAAATTTCAATATACTTAGGGTAAGTATACTGACCTGTCGGACCTTTAGTGATCGTATAGGCGTCCTCCGGAGGTTCCTGGCCGAGATCCTCCAATACCCCGGCTTCAATACTTACACCCCAAAGATTCCTATCAATGCTATAAGGCTTCTTTTTGCTTACATCTATAGGAATATTATACATTGACGCATATTCAATCTCTTCTTCCCTGGATTTAAACTCCCACTCCCTAACCGGAGCAATTATCTCTAATCTAGGATCTAATATACCTATGCTTACTTCAAATCTTACCTGATCATTACCTTTTCCTGTACAGCCGTGTGCAACTGCTTTTGCTTTTTCTTTGTGCGCAATCTCAACTAGATATTTAGCAATCAATGGCCTGCCTAACGCTGTAGCCAAAAGGTATTTACCCTCATATATCGCATTTGCTTTAAGGGACGGTATTACAAAATCATTAACGAATTCATCCTGAAGATCTTTAATGTAGACCTTTGATGCTCCGGCAGCAAGCGCTCTGGCTTCTATTGCCTCTAAATCTTCTCCTCCCAGGCCCTGGCCTAAATCAGCTACGAAACATATCACCTCGTACCCCTGATCCTTTAACCATCTTACTATGCATGAGGTATCTAACCCGCCTGAATAAGCTAAAACTACCTTTTTCATTATTCCTTCCCCAATAGTTTAATCAAAACTGCTTTCTGAACGTGCATTCTATTCTCTGCCTGATCAAAAACTATAGAATTCTTACTGGCAATTATCTGATCAGTTATCTCCTGCCCCCTGTGCGCCGGTAGACAATGCATGATTAATACTTTCTTCTTTGCCAGTTTTAATAATTTATTATTCACCTGGAAATTCTTGAATATTTTCTTCCTTTTCTTACTTTCACCCTCCTGCCCCATACTCGCCCAAACATCTGTATAGATCACATCTGCGCCCTTTACCGCTTCTTTGGGATCCCTAAGCACTCTAATCGAACTATTAGAGCCTGCAATCACTTTGGATTCCCTGACTACTCGCCCATCCGGTTCATAGCCTTTGGGAGTCGCTACATTAATATTCAATCCTGTCTTTGCGCAGGCATAAAGCAGGGAATTACAGACATTGTTACCATCACCCACATATGCCAGAAGCGTTCCCTTTAGATTCTTGAACTTTTCTCTTATCGTATAGACATCCGCTAATGCCTGACAGGGATGTAAAAAGTCAGTCAGTCCGTTTATTACCGGTTTATCCGAAAATCTTGCCATATCCAGCACATTTTGATGTTCGTAGGTTCTCAGTACTATACCGTCTGAGTATCTTGCCAGCGTCTTAGCTACATCCTCTATAGATTCCCTCACCCCAAGACTGATCTCATGGGGAGCCAAATACAGAGAATGCCCTCCCAGCTGATACATTCCCACCTCAAAAGAAACCCTGGTCCGGTTAGAAGGTTTCTGAAATACTAAAACCAAAGTCTTCCCTGAAAGCTCCTTGCTAAATCTAGACTTTTGTTTTTTAAGTTTATCGGTCAGGCTGAATAAATCCCCGATCTCTTTAACGGATAAATCTTTAATTGATATTAGATCTTTTTTCATCTTAGTTACCTCTTAATACTTCTTCTAGTATCACCATTGCTTTATTAGTATCTTTGATGCTTATATTTAGTGCCGGCATCAACCTAAGTACAGTATCATGCGTACAATTTATCAGCAACCCCTTCTGCATACACTTCTCTACTATGCTTTTTCCTTCTTGATTCAAATCTATCCCGATCATCAAGCCCATTCCCCTTATGTCTTTAATCAACGGATACTTATTCTTTAATTCATGAAGCCTCTGAAAAATATACTTACTGACCTTAGATGCATTCTCTAATAACTTCTCTTTATCTATCCCTCTTAATACTCCTAAAGCTGCCTTGCAGATAACCGGCCCGCCTCCGAAGGTCGAAGCATGCATACCCGGGCCAAGCGTATCAGCGATCTCGTTCTTCGCTATCATCATTCCTATGGGTAATCCTCCTCCTAATGCCTTAGCTAAAGTGATTATATCGGGGGTTATTCCGTAATGTTGATAACAAAATAACTTGCCTGTTCTGCCGATGCCTGTCTGGACTTCGTCAATGATCAGAAGCATATTCCTCTCAACGCATATCCTTTTTAGCTCTAAAACAAAATCTTTGTCAGCCACATTTACCCCGCCCTCGCCTTGAATTAACTCAAGCATCACAGCAACGGTTTTATCGCTGATCGCATTTTTAACTGCATCGATATCATTAAATTTAACCGTCTTAAATCCCTGGGGAAGCGGATCAAAACCACTCTGATATTTTTTCTGGCCCGTAGCAGCTAAAGCAGCCAGAGTCCTTCCGTGAAATGAGTTTTCAAATGTAATAATCTCATACCTTCCTCTTCCGAACTTCCGGCTGAACTTTATCGCACCCTCATTTGCTTCTGCTCCGGAATTACAAAAGAACACCTTAGCAGGATAAGTCCTGAAAACTATCTCTCTGGCTAGTTTTGCCTGAGGTATGTGAAAAAAATTATTCGGGATAAAGATCAGTTTAGAAATTTGGTCCCGGACCCCCTGCATAACTTTAGGATAGCAGTGGCCGAGATTCCCCACACCCCACCCCGGGAAAAAATCCAGATACTCCTTATGGTCGATATCCCAGAGCTTGGAACCTTTACCTTTGATAAAGATCAAAGGCGTCTTGGTATAGGTTGGCATTATATTTTCTTTATAGCTTTGAAATATATCTTCTTTTTTCATCGTATTTAAAACTACTAATTACGAGTTACTAGCTTACTAGTTACTTAATGATTTCCGTCCCAATACCCTGGTCTGTAAAAATCTCTAAGAGCAGGCCGTGCGGTGTCCGCGCATCTACTATATGCGTCTTCTTTACTCCGCTCTCCAACGCACTAATACAAGCTGAGACCTTTGGTATCATGCCCTGCTGTATAATCTTCTCCGCAATCAGGCTCTTTGCCTCAACTGTAGTCAGTGTAGATAAAAATGAGTTCAAGTCCTGGGCATTCCTCATAATCCCTTTTACATTGGTTAATAAGACTAATTTTTCTGCACCCAGCGCAGCGGCTATACTTGCGGCAGTTTCATCCGCATTGATATTATAAGTTTTCTTATCCTTACCTCTTCCCATCGGTAAGATTACTAATATCTTATTCCTGTTTAATTTCATTTTCAGAGATTTGTTGTCTATGCCTACTATATGCCCGACTAACCCCAGATCCTTAGCTGCCCGTTTTTTCTCCACCTGGATCACATTCTTATCTTTGCCGTTTATCCCCTCTGCCTTTGCGCCGTGGACATTTATTTCTTTAACAATCAGTTTATTCAAGTTCTCCAGCTCTTCCTCAACTAATTCAAGGGTCTGCTCGTCAGTCACCCTCATTCCGTCAACAAAATCAGTCTTCTTACCGCTAGCCCGCATCCTCTCGCTGATATTCGGACCTCCTCCGTGGACTAATACCGGCCTTAAACCCACAAAACTCAGGAAAACAATATCCTCCAGAACTCCCTTTCGGATACTCTCCTCCCCGAGAATACTTCCGCCGTATTTTATGACGATAGTCTTTTTGTGAAAATTTTTGATATAAGGCAGCGCTTCGATTAAAACATCTGCTTTCCTAATCGCTTCTTCCATATCTCTCCCTAATTATATTCTGCGTTGATCTTTATATACCTAGGCGTAAGATCAGAGGTATAGACCATTGCGCAAGCTTTTCCTCGCCTAAGATCTAAAATAACGTTTATATTTTTCTTCTCTAATGCACTCAGCTTTACTCTTACATTCTCCTCTTTTATCTCAACCCCGCAAGCACCGGCTGCCGCAATTATTCTGCCGAAGTTTCTATTCTCACCGAAGATTGCAGTCTTAAAAAGATTGGAATTAGCAATATTTAAACCAACTTTTTTTGCTTCTCTAATGTTTTTAGCTCCCATGACTTTAATCTGAATAAATTTACTCGCTCCCTCTCCGTCTTTAACAATCATCTTTGCTAATTCAAGACAGACACTGTTTAAGGCCTTGAAAAATAAACCATAACTTTTTCCGCTATTGATCAAAACATTTCCGCTTGCACCATTTGCTAACAAAAATACGCTATCATTAGTACTCATACAGCCGTCCACGGTAATACAATTAAATGATTGATTCACGCAAATACCCAGGGCCTTATTTAATGCACCCTGTGTAATATTTGCATCTGTAAAAATAAAGCTTAACATCGTAGCCATATCCGGAGCAATCATTCCCGCCCCTTTGGCAACTCCGCATATAGTAACAGTTTTATTAGCGACCTCAAACTTTACTGTTACTGTCTTGGCAAAAGTATCAGTGGTCATAATTGCCTTCTTTGCCTTCTCTACCCCTTGTGCGGACAATCCCGCAACTAACTCTACTGCTGACTTCTTTATTTTCTCTATCGCAAGAGGCTTACCGATAATACCCGTTGAAGCAACTAAGACCTTATCTCTGCTAACCTCTAAGACCCTAGCAATAGACTGAGAAAATTTAATTGCATCCCCTGTGCCCTTAGTGCCTGTAAAACAATTTGCATTGCCGCTGTTTACCGCTATCGCATGAAATAGCTTACTATGTTTGAGGTAACTTTTATCAATTTTTATATGCGCGGCCTCTATCTTATTTGTAGTAAACTTCGCCGCTGTCTTAGCCTGCGGCTCTGAATAAAATAAAGCCAAGTCTAATTTTCTTTGACTCTTGATACCGCAGGCAACTGCACTCGCCTTAAACCCTCTAGGAAGTATTGCTTTATTTAATATCTTCATACTAATCCTGCTTTTTCTGGGAAACCGCACATAATATTCATATTCTGCACTGCCTGCCCGGCTGCACCTTTCAGTAAATTATCTATTGCTGCGATGATAATTATATTATCTGTTGCATCTTTAATACCGATATCACAAAAGTTACTTCCCACTACATCTCTAAGCATAGGAAAAATACCTTCCTGCTTTATCCTTACGAAAGGTTCCTTGCGATAAAACTTTTTATAGAGACTGACCAAATTTTTCGCCTTGGAACCTTTCTGCCTCTTGACATAAATCGTAGTTAAAATCCCTCTATTCAAAGGTAAAAGATGCGGGACAAAGATAACTTTTATTTTCTTAGAAGCTAATTTTGATACCTCCTGATTAATCTCAGGGCTGTGCTGATGCATATTCACTTTATATGCCTTAAAGTTCTCGTTAATCTCGGCATAAAGAAAATCCTCTACGATTTTTCTCCCCGCCCCGGTTACTCCTGACTTAGCGTCAATTATAATCGAATCTAAGCTAGCGATTCCCAGACTCACAACCGGTGCCAAAGCCAAGATACTTGCCGTCGGATAGCAACCCGGATTAGAGATAAATTTTGCCTTCTTTATTTTAACCCGATAAATCTCGGGTAAACCGTAAACCGCCTGCATAAGATTCGCTTTATCCTTATGTTTGGTTTTATAGAATTTTTCATAAGTCTTGGTATCTTTCAATCTATAATCCGCACTCAGATCAATGACTTTCTTATTTGCCTTCAGTAACTGCGGCACGATCTCCATCGAGATCGTATGCGGCAGAGCCAAAAATATTACATCACAGGTTGCAATGATTTCTTCCAGATTCGGCTCGTCGCAAATCAGACTGATCTTACCCTTAAATCTGGGAAAGATCTTTGAGAATTCATCAGGCTTATCTATTTTAGCAGAGAGGTTTTTAATCCTCACATCCGGGTGCCTTAGGAGAATATCGACGAGCTCTTCCCCTGCATAACCAGTTGCGCCTATAATTGCTGCATTAATCATTTCTTCTCCTTATTATTGACATTTCCATATTAATCGAAAAAATCGTCGTAGTCAAGGTTTTTCTCGTCGGAATTACCGGAAAAACAAAAGTCCCGCTTCACTGCGGGACTTTTTTGAATTTTAAGCTTTATCTACCTGCCGAATGGCATGGAATTTACATCATTACCTCTTTGTCCACTGGAAGCGTTTACGCGCGCCTTTTTGTCCGTACTTCTTACGCTCTTTGGTACGGGGGTCGCGGGTAAGAAAACCCTGTTTACGCAGCACATCCTTTGAATTAGGATCCGCTGA
>JBDRMO010000064.1:0-5373 GCA_043812095.1 Candidatus Omnitrophota bacterium
TTCTTTGTTAGATAGCTATACAATAAATTGTGTTAAGAACTGGATGGTTCAGGAAGCGATTATCGACGTAAAGGCTTACAAGAATCCCTGATTACTAGCTCGGCAGGAAGAAGAATTTTCTTTACGCTTTTTTTCTGTTCGCTCTTGTTAATACTTATAAGACGGTTTAATTCCTTAATTCCTTCCTCTGCCATTTTTACTAACGGTTGTTTTACGGTGGTCAAAGCAACCGGGCCGTAAAGACCGGAAGGATTATCATCAAAACCTACGATAGATAAATCATCCGGAATCTTTTTGCCCATCTCTCTGGCAACAGCCATAACTTCCAGCGCCATAGAATCAGAAGAAACAAATACGGCAGTCGCCGGCCTTGACATATTGATCAACTCTAAAGCTGCCTGTCTGGCCTGCCCTCGGGAGTAATCTGTTTTAAATACATACTCCGGTTTTACCGCTATATTTTTCTTCTCAAGCGCCGCTTTATACCCTTCAAAGCGCATACTTGCAGCCTGAGTAACTAAATCTCCAGTTATATGTGCTATCTTTTTATGCCCCAAACTCAGTAGATATCTCACCGCCATCTCAGCACCATTTTTATTGTCGATGCCGATACAGCTGACATCCAACTCATCAATATAATTATTCACTACTACGCAGGGAACACCTGCTTTCATCGCATCTACCAGTTGATGCTTATTGCCGATCAGATCGGCAAAGATTATCCCTTCTGTTCCTTTCAGGTTAAAACTATCGCGCGTATCAGTCAGATGCAGCAAGAGATCCAGTTTAAAAACAGCACAAAGGGTTCCGATACCGCGAATTAATTCTAAAGCATAAAAAGAATAGAATACTCCTTCATAACGCGGGATCACCAAAGTTACTACATTACTTTTACCCGTGGCAAGTCTCTGAGCGAATACGGAAGGCTGAAACTTAAGTTGCTTAACTGCATCAATTACCTTAATCCGATGCTTCTCTTTAACCGAAGGAAATTTGTTTATTACGCGCGAGACCGTAGTAATCGAAACTCCCGCAAGCCGAGCAACGTCTTTTATGGAAATTGTTTTGGAGGGGCCTTTTTTATACCGCACCATTAGAAGCTAGGTTATTCTACCGAATCCCCGATCTTAATCGGTGAACTCAAACTCTTGATATCGCAAGCCGCAATATTCTTGCGGATCTGGATTACTTCAATGTCGGCGATAAGCTTCTTCTCTCTTAGTACCCGGAAGTAATCGCCTATCCTTAAGCCATCGACTTCACCTGCACTTACCACTACAAAATTATTCTGTGTATTCACCGCTACTACCTCAACTGCTTTAAGTTTTAGCCTTTCGCCTGTTGACTTAGGGCGTACCACGATCGGCGGCAGCTCTACGGAGGACTCTCTTCTTAAGACCGGCCTTTGCTTTGTTGCTCCCTGAAGCTCATCTACTAAATCTACCTGCAGGCTCGCTACCTTCTCTTCCATTTCGGCCTTATCATCCCTGAGCTCTTTGAACTTCTCTTCCAGGGCAACTTTACGCCCGGTAAGTTTCTTCAGATATTGAGTGAGAAACTTATTTTCTTTTCTTAGCGTACTGTTCTCCTCTTTTATACGATCGAATTTTTGCTGTTCTCTCCTCATCGCTACCAGATCATTAGAAATGCTACTCGCCAACCTCTGATTCTTCTCAACCTTACCTAATAGTTCCTCACTATCACGTTTAAGATCCTTTAACTCAAACTCCAAAGCCGTCTTCTCTTCCTTGAGGCTCTGATTCTGTGACTTTAGTATTCTGATATCTTTAGCAGTGTCTTCCAGTTTTATTTCTAGGGCCTTTTTGTCCCTTAAAATACCAGCCCAATAATCATCGCTTATCTCTATCTCTCTGGGTTTAACTTCGACCTTTGATTCTGACTGAGGTTCTACCCTAACTACCGGAGCCACTACCTTCATCGACTGTAGCTTCTTAATTTTTTCAACCAGCTCTTCTCTCTCTCTGTTGATTACTTCGTATTTACTCTCTAGCTGCTGTTTATCCTTAGCAAGTTTTTCCAAATCTTTATTTAAAGAGCCTACTTTATTAGAATACCCGCTGATATCCTTCTGGAACTTCTCCAGCTTACCGCTCAATTCCGTATTTGTCTTCCTTAAAGAATCGCGCTCAAATAATAGTTTTTGCTTTGCTCCGGAAGCCTGAAAGAAAAGCAGACAAAATACGATAGATACGCCAATCAGGCCGATTAAAATAAATTTTATCTTTTTATTCATCGTAGGCTTCTCTAAAGGTTCTTCTACCATAATTGCGCGAATATTTTCTGCATCACCAGGCTGGCCGCTCCCAGGGATACCGCATTCTCCCTTAATTGTGAATAGCTGATCTTTAGATCCCTGGTTGACTCAACAAAAGCCCAGTCCTTTACGGTAGAGCTTACCTTGTTTAAAAAATCTTCTCCGGCTTCTTCAAATCCGCCGCCGATAATCACTATCTCGGGATTCAACAGATTTACCAGGTATGCAATCTTTATCCCTAATCTCTTAGCGCCCCTCTCCAAAGCCAAGCTCGCCAGTTGGTCATTAGAGCGGACAGCAATAAAGATACTTTTTAAATCGACGTTATTTATATTACTCGAGGTTAATTTAAAAAAGTTATCAGCTTTCTCCTTCTCTTTACTGAGCACTGATTTCATATCATCGACAATACCCAAATCTATTTCCCAGCGCTTGAGGAAACAACTATCCCCCAAGTCGCAGCTAAGTTTATCCTGCTCCTTAAAGTTATAGACCGATACTTCACCGGCATATCCCTGCGTGCCCCGGTAAATCTCTCCGTTAATCATTATGCCGCATCCCACTCCGGAGAACATATAGATCAGATTATTATAGCCATACTCCAAACCCAACCAGTGCTCTCCGAAACAGGCGCTGGTGGAATCATTCTCAATCAGGGTCGGCAAATTAAATTCCTTTTCAATCAACTCCTTAAGCGGCAAATCTACAGATGCGTAAGTATAATATTGATCCATTTTCTGAGGCCAATTAATCGAACCGGTTTCTTTGTTGATCAAACCGGCGATACCTACGCCAATGCCCCGGATTTTAGGGGCATATTCTTTTGAGCGTCGGAGAATTTCGCGGATCATATCTAACAAGCATTCAGAGATCTCTTTTACCGAAGCTCTCGGCCGGGCGATCTGCGTTTTAGTAACGATGTTCCCTTTTAAATCCATAAGCAGCCCTACCATATTCATCAGATTCAATCCTACGCCGATCACAAAACCTGCCTGAGGGTTTAAATCCAGGAGCACCGGCCTTCGCCCGCCTTCAGAGACATCAAGCTCCTTCTCAAATACCAGGTTTCGTTTAATAAATTCATCAACGTAGTTAGAAATCGTAACTACATTCACTCCTAATTCCTTGGAAATATCAGGCCTGCTGATCGGGCCGCGTTTTCTTAATATCTCCAATATGTCAATGTTACGTTTTTCCTTCTCTGTAAGGTGATCTTTGGGGAAATTCACTGCGGGCATGAAGCTATTAACTCCTTATTTAAGAGGTTAATAAAGTATTTAAAAAAAAATCGCATTTATTATTATATTTATACTACTAAATAATTTATAAGTCAAGTATTTTTAATAATTTGCCTAAATCAGGAATGTTACGGGGAAAGGCTACTGCACATCAAGCAGATCCAGACTTCGCTCAACTATGCCTGCTGCTGAAACCACCACAAGGTTTATCTCCTTTGTGCCAAAATCGGCATAAGAGGTATCAAATGATAACTGCCCGGAGGAAGGAGTAGTTTTCCCGGTATTGCCGGACCAAAGATACTCTAAATCTACCTGCATACAGCCGCTTTGCACGGCATAAGCAGTAGCAGCAACGGAAACACTCTCAGCTTTACTGATCTTATAACGACTGGCCCTTAAATCAACCCTGCTCATATCCAACGCGCTATATTCATCCTCTAAAGAAACATCAAGAAAGGTCTTCAGGTTATATTCTAAAGGTTTTTCTTGATCAATTTCGTTAAGTCTTTCGCGGGCAAGCACTACAGTTTCGGAAAGCTCCTCTCCTGCCAACTCAAGTAATTTGTTATAATAAACTTTGGCGCCGGATGCGTTTCCTTCCCACTGATTCAGTAAGCCTAACTGATATAGCCCTGAGATAACATGGGGAGAAAAGTTTATCTCTCTCTTAGCTAACTGGTCAAAATACACCCTCCCTGATTTTGTGTCTCTTAAGGCATAGGTAAAAATTATTCCCAATTTATAAAGCACCTTATCCTTATAAGCTGTTTTAGGATACAGCATCAGCAGATCAATATAATTTTCTTTTGTCTTGGAATAATCTTTCGCCTTTTCCAGATTATAGGCGCGCAGATACAGCAAATCTTCATCAAAGGCATCTTTGCCGCCTAATTGCTCTAACTTCTGGAATATCCCCTCGGCGTAATAAGTGTCTTTGACGCCTTCGTCTTTATAGGCAAACAGCCTTCCGACTTCCTTAATAAGATCAATTGCTTTATCTTTGGGCTCTGACTTAATTATCCTGTCGATATAGACATCGTATACGGTCTGCGCTAAACCCAAATTGCCTTCATCATAAAAATCCCTGGCAACTTCGGCTAAGGCCTGATCCTCTATATCAGTAGCAGCTATCTTATCTACGTATATCTTATATAGCCTCCTGGATTCCTGTCTCAAGCCGTAAACTAAAAACCTGTCCGCAACTTTTTTTATCAGCCAGGCATCAGGAGCTGACTGGGAATATTTTAAAACGGAGTCTATTAAATCTGTCAAAGCTTCCTCTTCAAAAGTATCCGCCATATCCTTATGATACTGCCATAAAAGCAGTTGTGAATAAATATGCAGTACATCCTTAGGGCTTGTTGCTTTAACTACCTTCTCTACATTCGTGAGAATATCATTACGATATTCATTTCCTCTGTTAAAATACTCATCCCAGAGCTGCTCAGCCTCTAGGTACTTAAGCTGTTCATAGCGCGTCAGCGCGATATAGTAATCTATATGGGTAGAGATGTCCTTGTCCTGTTTGTGCCCGGAATTCAGGAATTCTACGAATTCGGACTACTTCTTCACTTGAAAATATTTATCCTTCTGTTGATCTAATTTAATTATCCGGCTATCATCCTCTGCATATAGGCTGGAAACCATAATAAATATAAAAATAAAACAATTTAATAATTTAATAACTCTTCTCATCTTTTTCTTTTAGGCTGACTCGTTAGTTCTGAATCAGGATTCTTCCAGAATTCCCTGATCAAATAATAGGCCTTGCGCGGGATCCGCTTGTTGATCCCTTCTTCTAATTCTTCGGATATCGCCACAATGCCAAACCATTCTTCATTCATATTCTTATTGCCTTCT
>JBDRMO010000065.1:0-7831 GCA_043812095.1 Candidatus Omnitrophota bacterium
ATATGACACCTGCCCTTTTTTTAACTAAGATTTTATCCAAGGGAATGGGGCCCTGCCTGCCGCCTGCCTGACGGCAGTCAGGGCAGTCAGGGACCCGCTAACCGCAAGGAAAATTTACTTGTGAGTAAAATCTGCTTTGAGAAGGCGGGGAAGTATGGTATCATATTGAGAAATTCATAGAGGAGGAGTTCAATGTTTAGAGAGAAGATTAAGGTACTGGATTGTACGATTCGAGACGGCGGGTTGATGAATAATCATGATTTTGAATTGCCATTTGTGCGCGCAGTTTATAAGGCGCTATCTGAGGCCGGCGTAGATTATATGGAGGTAGGTTATAGGAACTCCAAGAAGCTATTTTCGCCAGCAGAATTCGGCAGGTGGAAGTTCTGCGATGATGGGGATATTAATAAGGTAATTGACGGTATTAAATCAAAAACCAAGATTTCGATCATGGTGGATGTGGATAGGCTGGATGTGAACGACGTCAAGCCTAAGAAAGAAAGCCCGGTTTCGATGATCAGGGTTGCTACATATGTCAAGGATATCGATAAAGCAATATTCCTGGTAAATAATTTTGCTGATAAAGGTTATGAGACCACGGTAAATATTATGGCGATATCCCGTGCTTTGGATAAGGAGCTAAACGAGGCCCTAGAGCAGCTAGAGAAGGAAAGTAAGGCCGATGTGGTTTACATAGTAGATAGTAATGGAGCGCTTTATCAGGAAACAACCGAGTTTCTGATCAAGAAGGCAAAGGATATCGTTAAATCAAAGGAGATAGGGTTCCACGGCCACAATAACCAGCAGCTTGCTTTTAGCAATACGATTGAAGCGATAATTCACGATGCTAATTTCGTTGATGGTACGGTTTATGGTATAGGCAGGGCTGCGGGAAATTGCCCGTTAGAATTAATCTTAGGGTTTCTCAAAAATCCCAAGTTTGATATCCGTCCGGTCCTGGATTTAGTCTCTAATGAATTAATTCCTTTGCGGGACAAAATCGAATGGGGTTATCTTATTCCGTATGCAATTACCGGCATGCTGGATGAGCATCCCCGAACGGCAATGGCTTTACGTAGGAGTGAAAAAAAAGAAAATTACCGCGAGTTTTATGAAGAATTAATGGATCAAGCGGTGGAGTAAATAAATGAAGGTGATAAAAGTTCTGTTTATTATTTTTCTGGTTATTGTAATATTAGTGATTGCGGCTGCGGTGATTTTTGTCAAGACCTTTGACGTAAACCGCTTTAAGCCGCAGATCATCGCCAAGGCAAAAGAGGCCTTAAACCGTGAGGTTGATTTTAATAGAGCGGAACTGAAGATTTCTCTAGAGCAGGGCTTGAGCCTTAAGATTACTGATCTTGATATCGCATCTGATGTCTCTTTTGTTGACGGGACTTTTTTAACTGTTAAAGAGGCGTCTTGTGCAATTGACATACTGGGTTATCTCTTTCAGAAAGAGGTCAATATTTCATCTATCCGGATTGAGTCTCCCAGGATTACAATCATCCGCAAAGAAAACGGCAGATTGAATCTTGAGACTTTAGCGCCTTCAACTGGTAGCAGTAGTGCTTCTGCGGCTGTAGCCTTACCTGCGCTGATGATCTCATCTTTAGAAGCAAGTGACGGATATATAAAGTATATCGACCGCTCCTTTGATCCGACATTAAGGCTTGAGATTGATGATGTGGATTTTTCGGTGAGCAGAATCTCCCTGAATAAGCCGTTTCCCTTTAGTGTTAGAGGCGCAGTTTTAAGCGACAGTCAGAACATCGAGATAGAAGGCAGGGCGCAGCTTGACCTTAAAGCAAAGGAGTTTAGGATTCTGGGCCTTAAGGCTTCGACCGATCTTTCAAAGATTCGCTTGAAAGCTATCCCCGATATTTTTCCTATGGCTAAAGGTTTTAATCTACCTAAGAGTATTGAAGGTGACGTAGATATCAGGATTGATGAGTTACTTATCGGAAGTGAGGGGATTAAGAATCTAGCACTGGATGCATCTGTCGATAACGGAGAATTACGCTTTAAAGAGATGCAGATGCCAATAGAAGATATAGAGATGGATTTAAAGATCAGAGGGGATGAGATTCTGATTAAAAAAATCGATGCCGATATCGCAGACGGTTCGATTGAGGCTTCCGGCCTGGTTAAGGATTATCTGGGAAAGCAGAATTATAAGCTCGACGTAGATATCGAAGATTTTAAACTCCAGGATTTCTTTGATCCGAAGCAAGCAAAAGTTTCAGCCGAAGGTATAGTATCAGGGAAGATGGACCTATCTGGCCAGGGGATTAAGTACCAGGATCTGCTTACCCTGGCAGGTAATATTGATTTATCAATAGTAAAGGTCAAACTGAAGAATATAAATATTCTGCGTACGGTTTTAAATAAGATATCCGTGATTTCGGGATTGGCAGAGAAGCTTGAGGCAGAACTGCCAGAGAGATTTAAGGAAAAGTTAAAGCAGAATGATACGGAATTGTCAGATATCAAATTGCCGCTGGTAATAAAAAACAACGCTTTGTCTATTGATAACGCGGTTTTTGGAGGGGATGAGTTTATTTTTAAAGGCCGGGGCGATGCAAAAACTAACGGTATCTTTAACGTAGAGGGTACATTTTTTATCCCCGTTGATCTATCCCAGGCAATGGTTACTGCTAAAGAGGAGTTAAAATATTTCCAGAATGATCAAAAAGAGATTTATTTTCCTTTAAGGGTAACCGGTAAAACTACTGATTTTCAATTTAACGTGGATGCAGAATATATTGCCAAGAGGCTTTTAGCTGAGCAGGGAAAGGCGCAACTGCTTAATATTATTGATAAGGCTTTAGGAATGGGGAAAGAAAAGGAACAGGCACAGACAACTACAGAAGGAACCCAGCAGCAGGAACAACCTAAGACTGAAACAATCGAAGGGACTCCTGCAGAGAAGAAGGAGATGAAGCCGGAGGAGATTATCGGCGGCATCCTGCGCGACATCTTCAACTAAAAACTAACTTAATTACTCCAAGGGTCTGTCCCGCAAGGGGCTGACCCTTTTTTCTGGAGATTTTCTTTTCATTATGTTAGATAAAATCTCTATTAAAGCGCGAAAAGGCTTGGGGTTTTTGGGGGTGGTGGTATAATATGTAAAAAAGGAGGAATAAATGGGTAGAGTTTGTTTAATTGTGCTGTGTGTTATGGTCTCATTATTTATGTTTCAGAGGCAGGGATTAGCAGAAGAAAAAATAATGGGCCTACAGATGCAGGTGATTAATATACAAAGTGAAATACAGAGGCTGGAGCGTGAGGCAGGAGAAGTAGGGGCGAAGATTAAGATGAAGCAGAAAAACAAAGCCCCGGCAATAGAGATAAAGGAGTTAGAACAAGAGGGTGAGAGGTTACGCAAGCAGCTGGATTTGATGCATAAGGAGCTACTCGGAGTTGATCAGATTCTGGCAGAAGCCGAAGTAGTAAGGTCAAAGGAAGAGATGCAGCATAAGCTAGATATAGATGCGATGGAAGCAAATGAGAAACTTGATATGCTTAGAAATGAAATGATCAATTTAGATAAAGTTTACAGCCAGGAGATAGCGCAAGGTATTGCCCCGGAACAGCTGGAAGATATGCAGATCAGGATGAAGCAGCTGCAGGAGGAGATAGGGTTCCTGGAAAGTGAGTTAGTGGCAATTAATAAAGCTAGGCAGTAAAGCATCCCTTAAGCTTCATTTAAGATGAGTTTAAAACAGAAGAAAAAACTATTAATAGTTATAGCAGGATTCTTATTTTGCTATTACATGCCGGTTGAGCTGCTGCCTTTCAGGAATCCGCTTTTTGAGGCATTGGCTCTGGTAAAGTGGTATGCCAGGGAGCATGTGTTGCTTTGCCTGGTGCCGGCGTTTTTTATTGCCGGAGCAATCTCGGTATTTATCAGCAAACAAGCAGTAATTAAATACTTCGGAGCAAAGGCAAAGAAGATTTTATCTTACGGCTTTGCTTCCATATCAGGCACGATTCTTGCAGTATGTTCCTGCACAGTGCTGCCGTTATTCTCCGGGATCTATCAGCGCGGAGCAGGTTTAGGCCCGGCAATGACCTTTCTTTATTCAGGGCCGGCGATTAATGTCACGGCGATTATCCTTACGGCGAGGATATTAGGCTGGCAGCTGGGAACTGCCAGGGCAGTAGGCGCAATACTATTTAGTATTGTCATTGGCTTACTGATGCATTTTATCTTTTTAAAAGAGGAGAGGGCAAGGCATGCAGCAGGAGATTTCTCTTTAACCCAATGCGCGGATAAGTGTCTTACGCGCAAGGAGAAGTTTAGTGATTGGATAAAGGCTTCAGAGGGATTTGCCGTACAGATATTACCTTTATTGCTGATTGGAGTACTGGTTGCCGGATTCTTATTAGGCAGAGTGGGTGAGGAGGGGATCATCCCTTCAATATTTGTCAAGCGCTTAGTCGGAGGCAATTCCTTATTTTCAAACTTTTTTGCCTCGATCTTCGGGGCATTCATGTACTTTGCCACCTTAACCGAGGTTCCGATATTGCAGGGGTTGATTGGATCAGGCATGGGTAAAGGTCCGGCATTGGCTCTACTTTTAGCAGGCCCTGCGCTTAGTTTACCGAATATGCTGGTTATTCGTAGTGTGATCGGAATGCGCAAGACCGCGGTTTATGTGTTGTTGGTGGTGGTGATGGCGACGTTAAGTGGTATTATATTCGGTACCTTTTTTCAATAACGTAGCGTGTGCCTTGTTTTGTTCCTCGCGGGGCCGTTTGTTTTTCCCCAGCGTGGCAAAACTGCCTGACTGCCGTCAGGCAGGCACTCGCCTGCGGACCTTCGCTCTCACCGACATGTTTTAGCGGGTGAACCGTGCCCGCTCCGGTTCCTCGGACGCCCCGCTCAGAATCAAGCCAAGCCGCACGCTAACAGAATTGGAAATTTCTCATGATCCGGAAGAAACTACAAATTATCCCGATAATTTTACTTTCTTTATTATGCTCTTCCTGCGTTAGTGTGGGGGAGATTCATGCTTACGGTTTGCCTGATGGGCCGAGGTTTGCCGAGAACTTTGCCGAGAAAAAAATACCCCCAAAAGATGAACTTACGGTTGTTACCCTGAATGTGAAGTTCTGTTTCCTGCCGAATGCGGTAATAAAATTATTGAATGAGGACGAAAATCTTGCCGGAGCAGATGTAATCTGCATGCAGGAGATGTGCAGGGAGACGACCCAGAAGATCGCCGAAGCGTTGAATTATAATTACGTTTATTATCCTTCGGCCATCCACCCGGGTACTGGCGTAGATTACGGAGTAGCAATACTTTCAAAATGGCCGATTGAGGAGGATAAGAAGATTATTCTTCCTCATAGCGAAAAGGATCGGTATAGTAAAATGCCGAAAACAGCAGTAGGAGTAAAGTTAAGGGTGGGAAATAAAAGAATCGCAGTTTTCTCAGCACACCTGAATGCAATGATTTCAACTAGGTACCGGGTAGGGCAGATCCAGGCGATGTTAGATGCAATCCCTGCCGGCTGTGACTCCTGCATTGTTACCGGTGATTTTAATACTTATACCCATGCACAGATTGAGGCCATCGCCGGTCTTCTGGAAGATAGCGGGTTTGTTTATGCTTCAGAAGATGCCGGCTGGACCTATAAGCATTGGTACTTATTAAATAAGAAATCTGTGCTCGATCATATATTTGTGCGGGGATTTGATGTAGTTGATTCGGGTACCTCTGTGGTGAGGGTGAGTGATCATAGGGGGGTGTGGGTGGATTTAAAGCTCAACTAGAATCAACGTAGCGCGCGCCTTGTTTTGTTCCTCGCGGGGACGTTTGTTTTGCCCCAGCGTGGCAAAACTGCGTGTAAAGGGGACGTTTCTATTTTTGAACCACAGGTTCGAAAATGCTTGGGGTTTTTGCTTTGAAGAGATATAATAAATTGATATAAGAGCGAAAGGTCTAGGAGGTTTGATTTTGAGAAAATATACTGTTTACCTGTTTCTGCTATGCTTTTTATTAATTCCCAGGGAGGATGTAATGGCAAATACAAAAGAGATTAAACTACCCGCGCCGGTAAAAAGCAAATTTTCTCTGGATCAGGCAATGCAGAATAGGCGCTCAAAAAGAAACTTTAGCGAAAAGGAATTAAGTCTGAGTCAGATTTCACAGCTTCTTTGGGCAGGTCAGGGGATTACCTCAGAGCAAGGGAAGCGTACTGCTCCTTCAGCCGGAGCGCTTTATCCCATGGAACTTTACTTATTAACGAAAGAAGGCCTTTATCATTATATTCCCCGGGGGCATAAGCTGAAAGTAGTCAGTGAGAGTGATCTGCGTAGAGATTTATCAGCAAGCGCCCGTGGCCAAAGTTCGGTTGCAGATGCTCCTTTAGATATTATAATTTGCGCGGTTTTTTCGCGTGTGACCGGTAAATACGGAGAGCGCGGAGTAAAATATGCCTACATTGAAGCAGGTCACATTGCGCAAAATATCCATTTAGAAGCAGAAGCGTTAGGGTTAGGTTCTGTTCCTGTGGGTGCTTTTAGTGATGAGGAAGTGAGCGAAACATTAAACCTGCCCGAAGATACCGAGCCCATATACATTATACCGGTTGGTTACTAAAGATCCTCTAGACGATTCTCTAGACCGTTTCTGAGTTAGATGATGTGCGGCATTATGTTCTGATAGAAGTGTCCCCAAGAATAACCCCGGGTGCGAAAAGGATTGGGGTTTTTAGTTTATAGAGAAGATGAGGCTGGAAGAGAAGATTGAGAAAGTGTGCGGGGTACTCAGGGATGCGAAGAGTATCCTTTTTATTACTGGTGCTGGGATTTCGGCGGATTCGGGCTTACCTACTTACCGGGGAATAGGCGGTTTATACAATGGTAAGGAGACTGAAGAAGGCATTCCTATCGAGACAGCGCTTGCAGGTGAGACGCTGCGGACCCATCCTGAAATTACCTGGAAATACCTTTCTCAAATAGAGCAGGGATGCAGAAATGCCAAATTTAACTCTGCGCATGAGTTTATTGCCCGCTTAGAGCAGCAATTCGAGCGCGTGTGGGTGCTGACTCAGAATATTGATGGCTTTCATCGCCAAGCCGGATCAAAGAATCTGATTGAGATACACGGCGATATCCACCGCATATTTTGTGAGAAGTGCGGCTGGATGAGGCAAATTTGTGATTTTACGCAAATATCCATACCGCCTTATTGTCCGGAGTGTAATAAGATTGCCAGGCCTAAAGTGGTCTTTTTTGGGGAGATGCTTCCCCAGGAGGAAATCGAGACGCTGGATAGGGAGCTTAAAAAGGGCTTTGATGTTTATTTTTCCATAGGCACGACCAGTGTTTTTCCCTATATATACAGCAGCCGATGATTATGGCGCGGATGACGGGCAGGCCTACGATAGAGATAAATCCTTCCGAAACAGATATCTCGCATATTGTAGATATAAGGATTCCCTTGAGAGCAGCGGAGGCAATGGAACTTATTCAGAATAAACTCTAGACCGTTCTGACTTTTAGTAGATTTCCCAGGTGCGAAAGTGCTTGGGGTTTTTGGTTTAGAGAGATATAATAGTGAACTGAGAGTAGTATTATTGAGAAACGGTTTCAAGATTCTAGAGAGGATGGGAGATGGCGAATTTTTCTTTTGATATTGTTTCGGAAGTGGACCTCCAGGAGATGGATAACGCGGTAAATCAGGCGAATAAAGAGCTGGCTCAGCGCTATGATTTTAAGAACAGCAGGGCCTCTATTGAATATGACCGCAAAGAGAAAAAAATCACTTTGATCGCAGATGACAATTTTAAATTGCGCTCGCTTACCGATATCTTGACT
>JBDRMO010000066.1:0-18642 GCA_043812095.1 Candidatus Omnitrophota bacterium
GGTAGCATTAGGGTTATCTCCTGAAGAAGCGTGGAAAAAACAAAAAGATTTGAATCTTGAAGGGCCAGAAAAAAGTCTTCAACTTTATACAGTGTTTATGATAACGAAAGATATCCAACCTGCTTCGGAAGTTGTTGAGCAGATGATCTCTACTACAGGATTATCTGAAGGCGTAAGGAAGGATACGTTGTTAAAACTCAGACAGATGGCTGATGATCAAGCAGTAACTAACGGGTTAAGAAAAACAGTGCAAGAGGAAATTAAGAGAATAAGTGGCTCTAGTCCGGTTGAATCTTTAGCCGGAGAAGATCTCGCACTACAAGAAGAAAATATGATTTACTTTGGAGATATGGTAATAAATGACGATGAAGGAATAGTGGCAGATGAAGTAGCTTCCGCTAGCAGCGCGATAGATAGAACTCGGGCGCTCATTATTAGTCCGGAATTATTTAAGAGCGGCGGTATAATTAATGTCCTGGAGAGTTTATCTGAATTCAGTAATTTAACTATTGGTTTATACGGCAGAAATACAAAAATAAAGGATATTTTCTTAAATAATAGTACCAATATTATTACTGCGGATAATTTCGGAAACTTACTTACGCTTTTAGATAAGAACAAAGTTTTGCCTACCGATATTATAGTAATAAGTTCATCAGAAGATTTATTACCTCTTATGAATACGGATTATCTTTCGAAAAGACAAATTAAGCATATTATTTCAGAACCTCAGACTCCGGCTGTATTACTTGCAGCTAAAGCAATAAAAGAGCTTTATTCTGATTTACCTGAAATCACCGCGGCCTTAGAGGATCTTTACAATCAAATGGCCCAAGAAGGGATATTACCCGAGAATGATACGGACAGAGATATGCTTCTTGCCAGCGTAACAGAGACCGTAGCAACGCTATCAATTAAACCTACCCCGGAAGTAAACAGCAGAATTACAGAAGAAGTTGCTGCGATAATGAAATTTACAGATCAGATTTAAAAGCGGCCTCGCTTTACCAGCCATAACCTAGCTATTATCCCTCGCCAATTTTAATTGACTAAACCGATATTCTATTCTATAATCCTTACATAGATAAGGAGGGTTAAATGAGGAAGAACAATTTAATTACTTTCGGCTTTATTTTTTTTATCTTTAGTTTGGTAAAATTCTCCTTTGCCCAGGATACCCTCACCATTACTACTTATTATCCCAGTCCCCACGGAGTATATAAAAGCCTAAGGGTTTATCCTAACGATGATACTGATCCAAGTGCTGCCTGCTTTGATAAAGGTACAATGTATTATGATGACAGTGAAAGTCAGCTTTATATCTGCGATGGGACTGATTGGGTAGCTACAGGTGGGGGAGGTGGGTGGACTGACGATGGAACAGTAGTGAGATTAACCACAATAACTGATAATGTAGGTATCGGGACAACAAATCCAGCATTTAAACTTTCTTTAGATTCTGATGGAGGAATTCTTGCAAAAGGAACATATAATTCCGGAGCAACCTTACCAGCTATTGGGCAAGGATCAATTTTAATTTGGTATCCATATAAGGCTGCATTTAGAGCTGGTTATGCAGGTGTCGGGACCTGGAGTGATGCAATGACTGGAGTTTGGTCAACAGCAATGGGATATAGCACAATAGCAAGCGCAGACGCTTCAACAGCAATGGGAGGGCTTACAACAGCAAGCGGAGCCTATTCAACAGCAATGGGAGCTAACTCAATAGCAAGCTCATTTGCTTCAACAGCAATGGGAAGTTATACAACAGCAAGCGGGCCCTATTCAACAGCAATAGGAAGATCCACAACAGCAAGCGGAACCAATTCAATTGCCTTGGGCCTTGGAGTTGGGGCTAACACCTTACTTAACAATATTGACGATTCTTTAATGATTGGTTTTAATTCAGACATTCCCACTCTTTTTGTTGGTCCAAGTTCAGGAATAGGAACAGTCGGCAACGTCGGCATTGGGACAGTAAACCCGGCAGAGAAATTGGATATCGGCGCTGGAAATATTGCGATGGGATATGAAAAACCATTTAATACTCAAGCAGGTAATACGGCTACAGCAACTTGTACAGGAACTAAATATGTTCTTGGCGGAGGCTGCTCATGTAGTGGTGGCGCAAATTATGTATTAGGTTCGGTATGGAACGGTGATAGTGCCTGGACTTGTATATGTTCTAATGGTGCAGGAGCTGCTACGGCATATGCGATTTGTGCGCAAATGCGTTAATTATAAAGTTAACAAGATATTTTGTCTAAACCCTGCAATTTACTAATCCCTACCCAATTCCATTGACATCCCCCAAAATATACTATATAATTTATAATCTATGGAGCTGAATGAGATTATAGAGCAGAGAAGGGCTAAATTAGAGGCTCTCAAGGCCAAAGGGATGTCTCTAAAAGGTGCCATATTTACCTTGCGAACTGATATTGGAGATTCTTTAGCTAACTTCGAGGAAGGTAAGAAAGTATCTTTTTGCGGCAGGGTAACGGCTAAACGCCTGCATGGTAAGGTTGAGTTTCTTGACCTAAAGGATAGAACCGGTAAGATACAGCTCTATATGAAGGCTGATATTATTGGCCAGGATAAATTTGATATCCTTAAGGAAGACATAGATATAGCTGATTTCCTTTCTGTTAAGGGGGAGCTTTTTAAGACACGCAGCGGTGAGCTTTCGGTAAAAGTAGAAGAGTTTGCTTTGTTATCAAAGGCGCTAAGGCCTTTACCTGAGAAGTGGCACGGGTTAAAGGATGTAGAATTACGCTACCGTCAGCGCTATTTGGATTTAATCGCTAACGAAGAGGTAAAAAAAGTATTTCTCGCCCGCTCAAGGATCATCCAAGCGATCAGAAGATTCTTAGATGATAAAGGATTTTTAGAAGTCGAAACCCCAATGATGCACTCAATTGCCGGAGGAGCAGCAGGCCGGCCGTTTAAGACGCATCATAATGAATACAATCAAGAGTTGTTTTTAAGGATTGCGCCGGAGCTTTATCTTAAGCGCCTTATCGTCGGAGGATTAGACCGTATTTACGAGATAAACCGTAGTTTCCGTAACGAAGGCGTCTCAACCAGGCATAACCCGGAATTTACCATGCTTGAGGTTTACCAGGCTTATGCTAATTATGAAGATATGATGCAGCTGACGCAGGATTTAATTGCTTTTGTAGCTAAGGAAGTTACCGGAGATACAAAGATTACTTATCAGGGAAAGACAGTGGATTTAACTTTGCCCTGGCAGAAGCGCTCTTTTTATGAGATGGTGAAGGAGAGGTTTGGCATTGAACCTCAGGATGAGGTGTCAGTAATGATAGAGAAATTACAGCAGAAGGGATTTGCTAAAGATAAAAATCGCTTAACCCGTTCACAGATTAATAAGATTATCGAAGATATATTAGAGCAGGATATGAGCTTAAGCCCGACTTTTGTGACAGATTATTTTACTAATTTATGCCCTCTGGCTCAGACTAAGAAAGATAATCCTTTACTATCCGAGAGATTTGAGTTGTATGTCGCAGGTATGGAAGTAGCCAATGCTTACTCAGAGTTGAATGATCCGATTGAGCAGAGGAAGCGGTTTAAAGAGGAGATCAAGGAATTAGAGAAGGACGAAAAGAAAGATGTTGATGAGGATTATCTCCTGGCCTTAGAGCATGGGATGCCGCCTACCGGTGGATTAGGTATAGGCATTGATAGATTAGTAATGCTTTTGACGGATCAGGCCTCAATCAGAGAAGTAATCTTATTTCCTTTATTAAGGTCAGAGAATAGGGATAGTGAAGACTGAGTTATTTATAAGCTGGCGATATCTACTCACAAAGAGAAAAGAGAAATTTATCTCTCTAATCAGCTTGACTTCTATTTTAGGTGTGGCCATAGGAGTGATGGCTCTGATCATAGTTATTGCAGTGATGACCGGTTTTGATAAGGACCTGCGTGATAAGATTGTCGGTAATTATTCGCATATAACCATAGCAGGATATGAGGGAATAAATAGCAGTGAATATGCCGGTATCGCAGATAAGATTTTGTCCTATCCTCATATAAAAGGGATCAGCCCTTATATCCAGGGTCAAATTTTAGCTAAAGAAGAGGAAAGATATTTTGCCGTCGGCTTAAGAGGAATCGATCCGGACAAAGAGGTTACCAGTATAAGACAATACCTGGTTGCCGGAGATATAGATAATCTGGGAGCAGACGGGGTGGTCATCGGTAAAGAGCTGGCTCTGTATTTAGGGCGGAGCCTGAATTCGGAAATTAGTATTTATTCCCCCCAAGGAAAGCTGCATAAGCTGAGAGTTGCCGGGATATTTAATTCCGGGATGTATGATTATGATATGAACCTTGTTTTTATGCATCTAGAATCAGCTCAAAAGATCTTAGGCCTGGGGGATCGGATAAGTGCGATTGCCGTAAAGCTGGATAATCTTTATCTCGCTGATCAAGTAAAAGAAGAATTATCCGCTGTTCTAGGTTTTAATTATATCCTTAAAACCTGGATGGAAGCGAATCAGAATTTCTTTGCTGCCTTAAAGCTTGAGAAACTGGCGATGTTTATCATCTTAACCCTAGTGATTCTGGTGGCTTCGTTTAATATTATCAGTACTCTGGTAGTGATGGTAGTAGAGAAGACCAAGGATATAGGAATATTAAAGGCAATCGGTATGACCTCTGCTCAAATACGTAAGATTTTTACTTTGCATGGCCTGCTCATAGGGTCATTAGGAACACTTTTCGGTGTAATCGGCGGTGTTGTGCTTTGCGCTTTATTGAAGAAGTACCAATTCATCAAGCTGCCTCAGGATATTTATTATATTGATAAGCTTCCGGTATCAATTCAGCTTTGGCCGGATATAATCTTGATTGTATCGGCTGCGATGTCTATTGTCTTAATCTCGACTATTTATCCGGCAGCTAAAGCCGCACAATTAAAGCCGGTAGAATCACTACGGTACGAATAAAATATAGATTTGTTACAGGCAAAGAATATACATAAGGTTTTCAAGAACGGTAAAAAGTCCCTTGCTATATTAAAAGGGGTAGATCTCGATATTAATAATGGAGAGTTTACTGCTATAGTAGGCCCTTCCGGTGCGGGTAAATCTACCTTGTTGCATATATTAGGCGGGCTGGATTTTCCCTCTCAGGGCCAGGTGATCTTTCAGGGGGAGGATGTATACAGCCTGGGAGATTCAGCGATCTCCCGGATTAGAAACCAGCGCATCGGATTTGTTTTTCAGTTTTATCACCTGTTATCCGAGTTTACAGTCTTAGAGAATATACTCATGCCTGCAATGATTTGGCTAAACCCTAGAACCCAGAATCTAGAACCTAAGAATAACGCTATTAAGTTATTAGAGCAGGTAGGATTAGGAGAGAGAATAAATCATTTCCCCAGCCAGTTATCAGGGGGAGAGAGGCAGAGAGCAGCGATTGTTCGCGGGTTGATCAATAAGCCCGGCCTGCTCTTATGCGATGAGCCTACAGGAAACCTTGATTCTAAGACAGGGCATGATATAATCTCTTTAATTAAACAGATCAGCGCCCGGGAGCAGATGACGGTTATACTGGTAACACATAACTTAGAATTAGCTAAAGTAGCAGATAAGATTTATCATTTAAGGGACGGTAGGTTGGTAAATTAAGGAGGGATGAATGAAGGTTTATATTAACGGAAAGTTTTATGATAAAAAAGATGCGAAGATTTCCGTGTTTGACCATGGCCTTCTTTACGGAGACGGCGTGTTTGAAGGGATCCGTTCTTATAGTCGTTTAGTTTTTAAATTAAAGGAGCATATTGATCGGCTTTATGAATCCGCACATAGTATTATGCTTGAGATTTCGATAGATAAAGAGCAGATGATTAAAGCTGTAATTGCCACCCTGAAGGAGAATAAGTTGAGCGATGGCTACATCAGGTTAGTGGTTACCCGCGGGGAGGGGGATTTGGGGCTTGATCCGCGTAAATGTAAAGGCCATGGAACGGTGGTTATTATTGCTGATAAGATCGCATTATATCCGGAGAAATTCTATAAGGAAGGGTTGAGGATCACTACCGTTCCCACGGTGAGGAATCTTCCTGAAGCAGTGAATCCCCAGATTAAATCCTTGAACTACTTGAATAACATCTTGGCTAAAATTGAAGCGGTGAATGCCGGTTATGATGAAGCAATCATGTTAGATACTTTAGGATATGTGGCAGAGTGTACCGGGGACAACATCTTTATCGTTAAGAACAGTCATCTTTATACTCCTCCGCAGTGTATGGGAACTTTAAGAGGGATTACCCGCGATGCGGTTTTAGAGATTGCACGGCGTGACAAAATTCAGACGCACGAACATGTGATTACCCGGCATGAAGTTTATATCTCCGATGAATGCTTCTTAACCGGTACGGCGGCGGAGATTGTGCCTGTGGTTAACGTTGACGGCCGTATAATCGGTACAGGGAAACCCGGTAAGCTTACTTTGAATCTGATCAAGAAATTCAGAGAGCTTACTAGAAAAGACGGGACGAGATATTAATTAGGAGGATATGGAATGTTGTGTAACATCTGTGCAAAAAATCCGGCTACCGTTCATCTCACTGAGATCATCGATAATCAGATGAACGAACTGCATCTATGCGAAGAGTGCGCGCGTCAAAAGAGTGCCCAGATGGAGCAGCAGTTCGGTTTAAGCGATCTTTTGGCCGGGATGGTTGATTTTGATAAGGTTGCAAAAGAGGCAGAGAACGCAGTGCCTAAGTGTCCGAATTGCGGCTTGACTTACACAGATTTTAAAAAAATCGGCAGGCTTGGTTGCGGTGAATGTTATGGCGCTTTTAAAAAGTATCTTGCCCCCTTATTAAAGAGAATCCATGGCTCATCTCAGCATATTGGTAAGGCCCCGGTAATTAAGGAAGTAGGCAGGGGCTCCAAGAAAAAACCGGATTTACAGGAGTTGCGTAATAAATTGCAGCGGGCAATTGAAGCAGAAGATTTTGAAGGGGCAGCAAAGATTCGTGATCAGATAAAGGGAATAGAAGGGAAAAAATGAAACTTGATGATCTCTTAAAGCATGCCAGCGAATGGTTAAAGGGAACAGGCCCTAATTCGGATATTGTGATTTCTACCCGTATACGTTTGGCGAGAAACCTGAGCAAGCTTCCTTTTCCGCACTGGGCGAATAAGAAGCAAAGTGAGGATGCTTTAAAGGCAGTCGAAGAATCTTTAAAGAAGGTTGATTACCTCAAGAATGCGACTGTGTTTAAATTAGCACAGATAGATAGTGTGGATAAGCAGCTTTTAGTAGAGAGGCACCTGATGTCATTTGAACACACCCAAAGGACGGATTACAAGGCAGTAATGATTGAAGAAGAAGAGATAGTTGCGATTATGATTAATGAAGAGGATCATATGCGCATCCAGGTAATGCAGTCCGGATTTAATCTCTTTGAGGCCTGGAATATCATCAACCGGATTGATGAGTCTCTGGCCAAGGAGTTGTCAATTGCCTATTCCAGCGATTGGGGATATCTTACCGCTTGCCCTACTAACGCAGGTACGGCTATGCGCGGTTCGGTAATGCTGCATCTACCGGCTTTAGTGATGACACGATCAATTGACCGGGTATTAGCGGCGATCTCTAAACTGAGTTTTACCACCCGCGGTTTATACGGCGAAGGGACTCAGGCAACCGGCAACTTCTTTCAGATTTCCAATCAGGTATCTTTAGGGCTTAGCGAATATGAGATCATCAATAACATTAACGGCCTGATCAGGCAGATAATCGAACAGGAAAAACAGGCAAGGGAGTTAATGCTTTCGAAAAATAAATCATTGCTGGAAGACAGGGTTTACCGGAGCCTGGGCATATTAAAAAGCGCACATATTATAACCAGCCAGGAAACTACTGAATTGCTATCGATGGTAAGGCTGGGGGTTGATTTGGGGATGGTTAAAGATATCAACCGGCAGACAATAAATGAATTGTTTATCATTACCCAGCCTGCGCATTTACAAAAAATAGAGAACAGAAAGCTTTCGGCTAATGAAAGAGATGCGAAGCGAGCGGAGTTAATCAGGAGCAGAATAAAAGTATAATCAGGAGGATAGGGAGATGTTTAATCGGTTCACCGAGAGGGCAAGGAAAGTAATTATTTTAGCAAAAGAAGAAGCAAGGCGTTTTAACCACGATTATATCGGCACAGAACACATATTATTAGGTTTGATCCGTGAAGGGGAAGGTGTGGCTGCTGCTGTATTACAGAAGATAGGGATTTCTTTACAAAATATCCGTTTGGAGATCGAAAAGCTAGTCCAGCCCGGTCCGAGTACTCAAATTATCGGAGATATTCCTTTTACGCCGCGGGCAAAGAAGGCTTTAGAGTTATCGGCGGAAGAGGCGCGCTCTTTAGGGCACAATTATATCGGTACAGAGCACTTATTGCTTGGCTTGATCCGTGAAGGCGAAGGTATTGCCTCTCAGGTTTTATTGAATCTGGGAATGGATTTGAATAAAGTAAGAAATGAAGTAATGGAACTTCTCGGTTCTGCGCTTCCCGGTATTAGCAAGGGTAATGCTCAACAGGTAAAGAGTAAGACTCCTGCTTTGGATGCTTTTGGCCGCGACCTCACAGCTTTAGCAAAAGAGAATAAGCTTGATCCGGTAATCAACCGGCATCAGGAGATAGAAAGAGTAATTCAGATCTTAAGCCGGCGCACAAAAAATAATCCTGTGCTTTTGGGTGAAGCGGGGGTGGGTAAGACGGCAATAGTCGAAGGCCTGGCTCAAGCAATCATTGCTAATAATGTTCCAGAAGTGCTGCGTAACAAACGCATGATCGTACTGGATCTGGCTTTGATGGTTGCGGGAACTAAATACCGCGGACAGTTTGAAGAGAGAATTAAAGCGGTAATGGAGGAGATAAAGCGCTCTCAGGATGTGATTATATTTATCGATGAGCTGCATACCTTGGTAGGCGCGGGAGCTGCAGAGGGCGCGATTGACGCTTCGAATATTTTAAAACCTGCTCTTTCACGCGGTGAGATGCAGTGTATTGGTGCTACCACTATAGATGAATACAGGAAACACATTGAGAAGGATGCTGCTTTAGAGAGAAGATTTCAGACGATCATGGTCGAACCTCCGACCGTACCTCAGACTGTTGAGATATTAAAGGGACTAAGAGATAGATATGAAGCGCATCACCGGGTCACTTTTCGTGATGATGCGCTGGAAGCAGCGGCAAAGTTGTCTGACCGGTACATTTCAGGTAGATTTCTGCCGGATAAGGCGATTGACCTGATTGATGAGACTGGTTCCCGGGCAAGGCTTAATGTTCTGGTAGTACCGCCTGATATAAAAAAATTAGAAGAGAAGGTGGATTCACTACGCAAGGAGAAGGAGTCTTATATCAAAAGTCAAAACTTTGAGAAAGCTGCCTCATTAAGAGACCAGGAGAGACAGACGCGGGGAGAATTGGAAAAATTGAACGCGGAGTGGTCTCAAGCAAAAGATAAGATGCGTCCGGAAGTGAATGAAGAGGATATCGCTAAGATAGTTTCGCAATGGACTGGTATACCGATATTCAGATTGGAGCAAAAAGAAAGTGATAAACTGCTTAGAATAGAAGAAGAGCTGCATAAACGCGTAATCGGCCAGGATGAGGCGATCAAGGCAATTGCCCAGGCAGTTAGACGTTCACGAGCCGGTATAAAAGACCCTAAAAGGCCTATCGGGTCGTTTATCTTTTTAGGCCCTACAGGCGTGGGAAAGTCATTACTCGCCAGGGCGTTAGCTGATTTTATGTTTGGTAATGAAGAAGCGCTCCTGCAATTGGATATGTCCGAATACATGGAGAAGTTTAATGTTTCGCGTCTAATCGGTGCACCTCCGGGATATGTGGGCTATGAAGAGGGCGGACAGCTTACCGAGAGAGTAAGACGCAGGCCTTATGCAGTTATACTCTTAGATGAAATCGAGAAGGCACATCCGGATGTATTTAATTTGTTGCTTCAGATGTTTGAGGAAGGAAGGTTAACTGATAGTTTCGGTAGAAAGGTGGATTTCAGGAATACGGTTATAATCATGACCTCAAACGTTGGGGCAGAATTGATCCGTAAGAGTGGTTCACTCGGTTTTAAGACTCAGAAGGAAGAAGTCGGCTATCAGGAGATGAAGGAGAAATTACTCGAACAGGTAAAGCATACTTTTAAGCCGGAGTTTTTAAACCGCATAGATGATATTGTAGTTTTCCGTCAGTTAGTAAAGGAAGATCTCCAGCAGATCGTGAATATCGAGATAGGTTTCGTAGAGGAGAGGCTTAAAGAACAGGGAATAGCTCTAGAAGTCACCCAAGATGCTAAAGAGTTATTGATTGAAAAAGGTTTTGATCCTGTCTTTGGGGCGAGGCCATTAAAGCGGACTATACAGAGATTCCTGGAGGATCCACTGGCCTCCGAGATAATCTCTAAGAATTTCAAAGAAGGCTCTAAGGTCAAGGTAACACGTAAGAACCAGGAGTTAGTTTTCCAATAATGATCAGCCAATTTTTCGTAACTTTAGGTCATCGGGTATTTGCCGCGTTGTATTTTCTGGGAGGATTGGCGAATTTAACCTTCAAGACAATTTATTTTATATTTCGGCCTCCTTTCCAGAGGGACCGCATATTTGAACAGGCAAAGAAGGCCGGTTTCGACAGCTTCCCGATTGTTTCAAGCGTAGCTTTATTTATCGGTTTTATCTTTGCGCTGCAGACAGCGTACTTTATGCAACGCATGGGTTCTGAGATGTATATCGCCAGTTTAGTTGCGCTGGCTTTAGTCAGGGAGTTAGCCCCGGTAATTACCGCATTGGTAGTTGCCGGCAGAGTGGGTGCTTCAATTACCGCAGAGCTTGGTTCAATGCAGGTTACCGAGCAGATAGACGCCCTGGAGACCCTGGCGGCAAACCCGATAAAATATCTGGTTGTTCCGCGCTTCTTAGCCCTGATGATAGTTTTACCGATATTGACGATGTATGCCAATGCAGTGGGGATATTCGGCAGCTACTTGATCTGTGTATATAAATTAGGTATCTCTTCAAGCATGTATATTAATATTACTTTTGATTCCCTGCTCTATAAAGACCTCTTTACCGGGCTCTTTAAGACTACTTTCTTCGGAATGATTATTGCGATCATCAGTTGCTACGAGGCATTTAATGTAGAGGGTGGAGCAGAGGGCGTAGGAAGGGCTACTACGCGTTCGGTAGTATTGACCTTTATGATGATTATTGTTGCTGATTGTTTTTTCACTTCGATATTTTATTTTATATTTCCGTAAATTAAGATGATAGACATAATAGGAGTAAATAAATCTTTTGAAAGCCACAAGGTTCTCGATGACTTGAGCCTTAGGATAGAAACGGGTACTACCTGTGTAATTATCGGACGTTCAGGCTGCGGAAAGTCTGTCCTCCTGAAGCATATCGTAGGTTTATTAATGCCTGATAGCGGGAAGGTATTTGTCGATAATAAAGATGTCACAACCTTAAGGGCGAAGGAATTAGATGAATTGCGCCTTAAGATCAGCATGGTTTTTCAGGGTGGTGCACTATTTGATTCTATGACCGTAGCAGAAAATGTCGGTTTTAGTCTGATCGAACATACGAAGATTGCTCAGAGGGAATTATTAGAGAGAGTCGAAGAATCACTTTGCCAGGTAGGTTTGTGCGGTGTAGGTAATCTGATGCCAGGGGAGTTAAGCGGTGGAATGAAGAAGCGTGTAGCTTTGGCCCGCGCCATATGTATCAAACCCGAGATCATACTTTATGATGAGCCGACGACAGGAATCGATCCGATCACCGCGGATGCAATAAATGAATTAATTAAAGCGCTGCATGATAAATTAAAGGTTACCTCGGTTGTAGTTACGCATGATATGAGAAGCGCTTATAAGATATCGGATAAGATTGCGATGATGTACCAAGGAAAGATAATTGCCGAAGGCACCTCCGATCAGATTCAGAACACTAATCATCCGGTGGTGCACCAGTTTATTAACGGATTGGCAAAAGGCCCGATAACAGAAACCTTAGAACGTTTTAGATAAAAAAGGAGCAAAAGATGATATTCGGAAAGACCAGATTAGAATTAAAGGTGGGGGTTTTTGTCTTTATAGGTATGATACTCATGGCTTTATTTGTTTTATCGATTGGGGGAATCAGAACCTGGACTGCCCATTATCAGGTGAGGTTCATTTTTAATTTTGTAAACGGAGTGAAGATCGGTGCGCCGGTAAGATTCGCGGGTGTAGATGTAGGCGTAGTTAAGGATATTAAGTTTCAGCTGGATCCCCAGGAGGGCAAGAATAAAGTGCATGTGTTATGCTCTGTAAAAAGGAATGTGAAAATCCCCCTTGATTCTACTGTATGGGTAAATACCCTGGGGCTTCTGGGAGAAAAATATATCGAAGTTATACCCGGTAAAGATTACAGCGTAATACTTGATGAAGACGACCAGATTACAGGAGAGGACCCTGTACCGATACATGAAGTGACTCAATTAGCTAAGGGGATTGCGAAGAATATCGCTGAGAGCCTAGAGAGAATAAAAAATAAAGAGGGTACTTTGGGTAAGCTGATGTATGAAGATACGATCTATGAAGAGCTAGAGGCATTTATTATTGATCTACGCAGGAATCCCTGGAAGCTATTCTGGAAGTCTAAGGAGAAATGAAGATAAAAACAGTGTTCAGCTGTCAGAGTTGCGGTTATCAGTCACCTAAGTGGCTGGGAAGGTGCCCGGATTGCAATAACTGGAATACCTTTCTAGAGGAGGATTTTGCTCTGCCAACTTCCATAAAAACTAAAGAGCGGGTGTCCCTTTATAAGGATGAGCCGGTCTTATTAAAGGATGTTGAGGTAAAAGAAGAGCACCGTTTTAAAACTGATATCACAGAACTAGACAGGGTATTAGGTGCAGGTGTAATGCCGGGATCAGTGGTTTTAATCGGAGGGGATCCCGGAGTAGGAAAATCAACAGTAGCGTTACAAATCTCCAATCAATTAACCAGGCAGGGAGTGAGGGTTCTTTATGTAAGCGGTGAAGAATCCGTGATGCAGACGAAGTTAAGGGCTAAGCGTATCACCGGAGGCAAGGAGTCATCGCAGCTTTTCATTGTTAACCAAACAGATTTGTCTTTAATCCTTGAATACATTAAAAAGATAAATCCGCAGGTCGTAATCATCGATTCGATACAGGTAATTTTCGAACCTACGATCAGCTCCTCTCCCGGTAGCGTAAGCCAGGTAAGAGAGTGCGCGGGGATTCTCACCCAGTTAGCCAAATCTACAGGCACCGCTATTTTTCTTATCGGACATGTCACTAAAGAGGGTGCAATCGCCGGGCCGAGAGTCCTGGAGCATATCGTAGATACGGTGCTTTATTTTGAAGGGGATCGATTCTCAATCTATCGGATCTTACGTGCGGTGAAGAACAGATTTGGCTCTACCAATGAGATCGGCGTATTTGAAATGACCTCTAACGGCCTCGTGGAAGTTAAGAATCCCTCTCAGATTTTTCTTTCAGAGCGGCCGAAGGATGTCTCCGGGTCTGTAGTGGTATCAATATTAGAGGGGACCAGGCCTTTATTAGTCGAGATTCAGGCATTGGTGAGTAAAGCCAATTTTGGTTACGCGCAGCGCCGGGCCCAGGGTTTTAATTATAATCGCTTAGCTTTGTTGATCGCGGTTTTAGAGAAACGCATCGGCCTACATCTTGCCGCAGAGGATATTTTTGTGAATGTTGCCGGAGGTATTAAGATAGAAGATCCGGCGGCAGATTTAGCGGTTTGTGTTGCAGCTGCCTCGGCTTTCCGTGAGAAACTGGTTATCCCTGAGACAGTGGTCCTGGGGGAAGTAGGCTTAGCCGGTGAGATCAGAAGTATATCGCAGGCAGCCCTGCGGATCAATGAAGCGGAGAAATTAGGATTCAAGCGCTGTATATTGCCGCAAAATAATTATAAGAACATGAAATTCAAAAAAGATAATATCGAATTAATTCCAGTCTCCATACTTAAAGAGGCATTGGATATTACATTAAGCCTGGGAGGTAGCAAATGAATTTATTATTAGTTCGTATTCTATTTGTGGTAGGAAGTATGCTTATCGGATATCAGACATTAGCTATCGGTGATATGGGATTTATCGGTTCCTTGATCGGCTTGATTGGATCTTTAACAATCATTTTAGCAGAGGTTGGTATGCGTAAGGTTTCAGTTAAAGGCCTCTCTAGTACAGTATTTGGTTTGATATTAGGTTTGATTATGGCAAAGCTGGTGACTGATGCTTTCAGCCTGGCGCCTTTAGCTCCGGGGAGTCTGGAATTAATCAGGGTTACGCTTACCTTGATTTTCTGTTATCTGGGAATGGTTATCGGGTTACGCGGTAAAGATGAATTTAACGTAATTATTCCTTATGTGAGATTGCGCAGGCAGGATCAGGCCGAAGATCTAACTTTACTTGATACCAGCGTGATTATTGACGGCCGCATAGTCGATATTTGTAAAACAAGATTTTTGGGAGGCAAGATTGTCATACCAAAATTCGTCTTGAAAGAATTACAGCAGATCGCTGATTCAACTGACCCGATAAAGAGGCAACGTGGCCGCAGGGGGCTTGAGATGCTGCACACGATCCAGAAGGATTCCGAAATGGATATTACATTACACGAAGAAGACTTCCCTGAGACTAAAGAAGTAGATGCCAAGCTGGTACTGCTGGCTAAGTTGATTGAGGCCAAGATTCTCACGGTTGATTATAATCTCAACCGTGTAGCGAGCATCCAGGGAATAAAAGTTTTAAATATTAATGAGCTTGCCAATGCCTTAAAGCCCGTGGTTTTTCCCGGAGAAGGTATGCATATAAAACTGATTAAAGAAGGGAAAGAGCACAATCAAGCAGTTGGCTATCTTGATGACGGAACTATGGTGGTGGTGGAAGAGGCGCGGAGGATGATCGGCCAGGATGTAAAGGTCGCGGTTACTTCAGTTCTGCAGACACAGGCAGGCAGGATGATATTTACAAAGCTGCAAAGATAGAATGTATGTCAGCGCTATTCTCCTTGCCGCAGGCAGGGGGCTGAGGTCTAAATCAAAAATTTCCAAGCCGCTAATTAAGATAGATTCCAAACCGGTTATTTTTTATTCTCTTAAAACCCTGAGTAGTCTAGCATACATAAAGGATATAGTCGTAGTAGCAAATACCCGTAATCTAAAAGGAATCGTTAATAGTATAAATAAATATCGGGTAGGCAGGGTGCGCAGAATAGTCTATGGCGGAAAACGCAGGCAGGATTCCGTATATTCCGGAATTAAAGCCATAGATAAACGCACTGATCTGGTTTTGATTCATGATGTAGCCCGCCCTTTTATAGATAAAAAAACGGTTATTTCTTTGATCAGAGAAGCTAAGAGATCCGGTGCGGCAATAGCCGGGGTACCGGTGAAGGCAACTATAAAGAGTATCAAAGTGTCAAAGTGTCAGGGTGTCAGAGTAGAAAAAACCTTAGATAGAAGTAGATTGTGGGAGATTCAGACTCCGCAGGTTTTTAAAAAGAGCCTGATATTAAAAGCCTATAAGAAGTTTAACCGTATAGACGTAACTGATGATGCGATGTTAGTTGAAAAGTTGGGTTGTAAGGTGAGTATAGTTCATGGTTCTTACAGCAATATTAAGATTACTAATCCGGAAGATATATTGATCGCTAAAGCAATACTAAAAGCGAAAAGTGTAAAACGTAGAATTCAAAACTAAAGCCTAAAACTTAAAACGTTTTAACTTTTACGCTTTAACTTTACGCTTTACGCTTAAAGTTTTCAGCTTATGGGTTATACAATAGGCATAGGTTACGATATCCATCGTTTAGATGAAGGCCGCAAGTTGTTCATCGGCGGAATAGAAATTCCTTATCTAAAGGGATTATTAGGCCATTCTGACGGGGATGTGCTTTTGCACGCTATATGTGACGCGTTATTAGGCGCAGCAGCGATTCAAGATATCGGTGCTCTTTTTCCGGATACGGACCCAAAGTATCACGGAGCTTCCAGCAGGGAGTTCCTGGTAGAGGTTGGGGTCTTGGTACATAAGAAAGGTTTTAAAATCAGCAACATCGATACGGTGATAGTTGCTCAGGAGCCTACTATTGCGCCTTTTCGAAAACAGATCCAGCAGAATATCGCCTCGATTTTGACTATTAAAGATGATCAGGTTAATATAAAAGCAAAAACTAATGAAGGCATGGGGGAAATCGGTAAGAAAGAAGCAATTGCCTGTTACGCTGTAGCATTATTGGCGAAGGGAGAGTGAAATGTCTCTGTTGATAAATATATTATTTATTCTGATTGCGATAATCGTAATAAAGATAGTGTTGATTTCAATTTTCTTTTACGGCGATATCAGGATAGCGCAGAAGAAAGACCCCGCGGCACAGAGCTTTTTCGAAGTAGTTTTTCTATATCAGGGTCTGCATGCTTTAGTGGCTTATCGGGTGGCACACACTTTCTATAAGCTGCATATGTTTTTTACCGCACGGATGATCTCTCAAGTTGCAAGATCGATCACCGGTATCGAAATACATCCCGGAGCCAGAATCGGCAAGAGATTCTTTATTGATCACGGGATGGGGGTAATAGTAGGGGAGACTGCGATTATCGGAGATGATGTGCTTTTGTATCAGGGTGTAACCTTAGGCGGGACCGGCTTAAAACAGGGTAAGCGCCATCCGACAATAGGTAATAATGTTGTGATCGGGGCAGGGGCAAAGATCTTAGGTGATATTGTTATCGGAGATAATTCTTATGTCGGAGCGAATGCCGTAGTAATCAAAGATGTTCCACCCAATTCGACGGTAGTGGGTGTTCCGGGCAGGGTTACGAAGCAGGATGGCAGGAAGATTGAAGACAGCCTTGATCATGTCCATGTACTTGACCCGATTAAGCAGGCCATTGAAGAGCTAGAGAAAAGAATCCGGCAATTAGAAGATAAAAAGTAATTTATCTAGATGCCAATTTATATATATAATTCTCTCACTAGAAGCAAAGAAGAATTTTCACCAATAAACCCCCCTAAAGTAAATATCTATACCTGTGGCGTAACAGTCTACGATGATAGCCATATCGGACATGCAAGGAGCCTTTATACCTTTGAGGTTATCCGTAGGTACTTAAAATACCGGGGATTCCGGGTGAGGTTCGTACGCAATATAACCGATATCGACGATAAGATAATCAAGCGCGCAAATGAACTGGGTATTGGTTGGGAGGCTTTGATTAAGAAGTATATTGCCAGATACTATGAGGATTTAAAAAGCCTGGGTATTAGCAAGGCAGATTACGAACCGAGAGCAACCCGGAATATTAAAAGCATGATTAAGTATATTCAGAAACTGGTTAAGTGCGGATTTGCCTATGTTACGGATAGCGGTGTATATTTTAGCGTACGTAAATTTAACGATTACGGAAAATTATCAAACCGCAGCGTTGATGATTTATTAAGCGGCGTAAGGAAAGAAGCTGATGAGACAAAAGAGGACCCCTTAGATTTTGCTTTATGGAAAAAATCTAAACAAAGCGAACCTTACTGGAATAGCCCCTGGGGAAGAGGAAGGCCAGGTTGGCATATAGAGTGTTCTGTGATGAGCCAGAAGTTTCTTAAGACAGATACCTTAGATATTCATGCCGGGGGCATAGATTTAGTTTTTCCTCATCATGAGAATGAGATTGCTCAGGCGCAGGCTCTTACTGATAAGCCTTTTGCAAAGTACTGGATTCATCACGGATTACTTACTATTAACGCTCAGAAGATGGCAAAGTCACTTGGTAACTTTGTGACCATAAAGGATGTCCTGGATAAATATCCGGCGAATGTATTAAAAATATTCTATCTGCAGGCGCATTATTCTTCTCCTTTAGATTTCACCTGGGATAGAATGGAGGAAGCGAGGCAGGCATTGCAAAGGATTTCGATTCTCGCCGAGAAAGCTAAAAAGCGTAAATTTTCCAGAGTTTCCTCAGATACAGCGAAGAGAATTAAGAAAATAGACGAGATAAAAAATAAGTTTATCGAAGCAATGGACGATGATTTTAATACTCCTCAGGGATTAGCCGCTATCTTTGAATTAATAAATCAGACTAATAAGAATATAGACGATAGCGTTTCAGTAAAGAAAGCCCATAAGATATTGGAAGAGTTTTTAGAGATCTTCTCTATATCGCTTACGACTGAGAGGCAGCTTGATCAGGATATCAGGTTGAAGATCGAGGCGAGAGAAAAGGCGCGCCGAGAGAAAAACTTCGCTCTCTCCGATCAGATAAGGCAAGAATTAGAAGTTGAAGGAATCATATTAGAGGATACCAAAGAGGGCACAACCTGGAGAAGAAAACTCTAGAATAAATCTGTAAATTTTCTCCACTGTTAGCGGGTCCCTGACCGCCATTAGATAGGAGATTGTTAAGGTGAAAGGTAAATTCATTACATTTGAGGGTTCGGAGGGGTGCGGGAAGAGTACGCAATCCCGGATGCTTGCGCGTTATCTCAAAGGCAGAGGGCGCAAGGTAGTTTATATCAGAGAGCCGGGCGGAACTAAAATCAGCGAGAAGATAAGAAAGA
>JBDRMO010000067.1:0-15839 GCA_043812095.1 Candidatus Omnitrophota bacterium
TGTTATTACCCATCATGGAAAAGGCAATACATATAACTAGCCTTAGAAATTTAAAATACTTTAAAGAAGGAGCATTCCAAAGGATATATTGGGGGCAGGAGTTTTGTCAGAATCTTTTTCCGACATTATCCGATACAGATAAAATCATTGAGTTCTCTAAAAAAAAGGGGCTTGGTTTTACTTTAGTCACCCCTTTTGTGACCGAACAAGGGTTGGCAAAGGTAATAAAAATACTTAAATGGCTTAAAAGAAAGCATGTTATCAAAGCGGAAATAGTAATAAATGACTGGGGGGTCCTTGAGTTTATTCATTCAGAGCTAAAGGGGATCTTTGGCTTGTCATTAGGAAGGCTGCTTGTGAGACAGGAGAGGGATCCTTCCATGAAGATTATTATCGAAAAACAAAAGCCTTTTGGTTTAAAAAGCAAAGATGGGAAGATCAAGGTTTTCATGCACCGTGTTCCTTCTCGTGAGTATTGTAAGGGAATAAAAGGAAGTTATATTAACTCTGTATCGGTTCAACATTTTTTGTCAGATTATGGAATAAAAAGAGTCGAGTTAAATAATGTGATACAGGGGATGGAAATTCAGAGTGTTAAATTAGAGAAAACAGTTTACACACCTTTCGTTAATATTTCAACTACGCGCTTTTGCCCCATGAAAACTAAGTTACAAAAAATATTTCGTATCGGCTTCTGTCGTAAAGAATGCCAGAGATATTATGAAGTTTTAAGAAACCAGTTGATTCCAAAATTTATTTATAAAAGAGGGAATACCACTTTTTATAAGAACTCTTTGAAACCCAGCTTACTTAATAAATCTGGAATAGACAGGATTGTATTTCAGCCCGAACTGCCGTTTTAATTATTATGAAAGAGATCCGATATAAAGATTTTAGCTTAAAGACGCACACGAAGAACTCAAGACTGATGCGGCCTAATGTTTGCCAGTTTGAACTGACCTTTAGATGTGGCCTACGCTGCAAACACTGTTATACAGATTGTTATAATAAAGTAGGTAATTTGAAAAAAGAGCTAAATACACAAGAAGTTATATACATATTGGATAAGTGCTATAAGGCAGGAGTAATCTGGGTTTGTTTTACCGGAGGAGATCCTCTCACAAGGGAAGATTTCTTAGAAATCTATTCTTATGCCAGAGCAAAAGGTTTTATCGTTACAATATTTACCAATGGCTATTCGATAACAGAGAAAATCGTCAATTGCCTAAAGAAAAAGCCGCCTTTTGTGATTGAGCTTACTCTAAACGCAGCAACAAAAGAATTATACGAAGAGATATCTCAAGTCCAGGGCTCCTTTAAGAAAGTAATGTTCGGTATAAATCTAATCCTGAAATCAAAACTGCCCCTTAAGATAAAGACTCAAGCAACAAAAGATAACTTTAAAGAATTGCCTAGGATCAAAAAGCTCATTAAAGGGTTAGGTTTGACTTTCCGTCCTAGCACAGATGTCTATGCTCGGCTAAATGGCGATTTAGTCCCCTGTTCTTTAAGGCTCTCGCCCGAAGAGATATTGAGTTTAGACGGGAATAAGCGGCAATTAACAGACGACTGCCAGATTATTAACCAAGAATCAAAAAGCGAACTATTTCGCTGTGCTGTCGCAGGAGGTGATGGAATACATGTTGATCCTTACGGCAATACATTTTCCTGTAATCTTATAAGAAAACCGGTTTTCAACCTGCTGAAAGTGGATCTTGATTATGCGCGAGCTACAATCTTGGGTAATCTCAGAGACAGAGTATTCACTACTGATTCAAAATGTCAAAATTGTAATTTAAGAGCAGATTGCAGATGGTGCCCCGGAAGGGCATATGTTGAAACAGGTAGCCAAGAGTCTCCCATAGGATATTATTGTAACTTGGCTAGGCTAGGTGCAAGAAAACAGGATAGAAAAAGTGAGATTATAGAGAGAAGCCCTGCTCATAAGAAATAAAGAATAATGCAAAAGTATAGCTTTAGTAAAACTGATTTCAGGCTTTTTCTGGAGTTCTTAAGATATCTTCTTCCTTATCGCAAGAAGCAGTTGGTCATTTTTTTCTTAAGCGGCATAAGTATTCTCTTGACTCTGGTCAATCCTTATTTAAGTAAGCTATTCGTTGATAATGCCCTTATAGACAAACAGATAAAGACGTTTATTGTTGTCGGAGCTATCGGAGTAGGGGTATTTATCCTTAACGGCCTGATAAAAGCAGCTGAAAGTTTTATCTCAAGGACTTTACGCTCAAAGCTTAATTTTGATTTGAACAAACGCGTCTTTAAAAAGCTACAGGAATTGCCATTGGAGTTTTTCCAAGATAAATCTACCGGTGAGCATATGTTCAGGATAAGCAATGATATCACAAGCACGGTAGATTTTATTGTTTCTGTCCCGGATCAGATAATCAGAACCGTCCCCAGCCTGATCTTTATCTTGGTGATAATATTTTATCTCGATTGGCAGATGGCGTCTTTTTCCTTGATATTAACACCTATATTATATCTTCCGATATATTATTTTACCGGTAAGATGCGCGTATTATTAGAAGAGATGCTTTCTTATTCACAGCATATATTTAAACACCTAGCAGAAGTTTTTTCTCATATGTATCTAGTTAAGTCATTAGGTAGAGAGCAAAGTGAGACAAGGAAGTACCTTAGGGCGGTAATCAAAAATATCAGAATTAGCCTGAAGAGCTTACGGCTTGAGATAATCAGCAGCTTTGTAGGTTCAAGCCTAAACAGAATCTTAATCGGCCTGATTACGCTTTTTGGGGCATATCAGGTTTTTAGGGGGAGGCTTACCGCAGGTACGCTTACCGCAATATTATTGTATCTTAGTCAGATGATCGGGCTGCAAAATAGTTTGGCTAATCTTACACAAAGAATATCACTTGGCCTGATTTCCTGTAAGCGCCTGAAAGAGATTCTATACAGTGGCTCAGCTCAGCAGCATTTCGGAAAGCAAAGAATTAATATCAGGGGTTTGAAGATAGGGTTTCATAATATCAGCTTCGGCTATAGGCCAAAAGAACACATCTTAAATAGAGTAAATTTTTCTATAGATCAAGGATGGATAAGCTTGGCAGGGGCATCGGGATGCGGTAAATCAACTATCATCAACCTGCTCTTGGGTCTTTATCAGCCGTGGCTAGGAGAAATATCTATAGATGGATTTGTCCTTCGGCAGATGGATCTAACATTTTTAAAAGAGCAAATCGGCATTGTTTTGCAGGAGCCGTTTTTATGGAACGATACAGTTGAGAATAATATCAGATATCTTAGGCCTACCGCTTCTCGGGAGCAAATAGAGGAGTGTGCGAGGATATCCGGTGTCGGCGAGTTTCTTAAGGATTTGCCGCAAGGCTATAAATCCTTAATCGGGGAGAATGCCTGCAGGCTTTCCGAAGGCCAGAAACAGAAAATCGCGATTGCTAGGGCATTAATCAATGAACCGAAAATATTAATTCTCGATGAAGCGATGTCTTCTATGGATTCTTCCAGTGAAGAAAAAATTATCCAGGAGATTAAAAAGTTACCGATTAATATAGTGATTATTGTCTCGCATAGGCTATCGAGTATAGCTGGTAGCGATTTAGTTTATTTTCTAAAAAATCCCAATGAGATTATTATTGACCAGCCTCTGGAGCTTATTAAGAAAGATAAAGAATTCAATAGATTATTCGCTGCGCAGTTAAAAGATGGCCTGAAATAAGACGGTAGCGTTAGTCTTTCGCTATCGCTAGCCCAAGAATAACCCACCAGATAAGGCTCACCTCGGGGAGGAAAAAAGTAAAATCCATTAAATTATGGATTAAGAATATGCTGGATGATGTAACCAGGCAGATCGTGATGTTTTTGTTATGGGACCTTTTTATCTGATTCAACCCGGTTCTCATGGCTGAAGAGACTAGCCATATTAGAGAGAGTAAACCTATTATTCCCATCTCCGCCGAAACTTGCAAATAAGAGTTATGTGCATAGCGAGTAGAAGGAAGGTTGAAATTCCCTATCCCCACTCCCGTTAGGGGATATAATCTGAATATCTTTAAGGTTTCCCGCCAGTAGTCGATTCTTTTTGCAAATGAGAACATAGGCAGAGTATGTTCTTTTCCAGGGAGCTGTCTCAAAATAAAAATAAAGGCGAAGATTATTACGATCATGGCTAAGAAGAAAAATTTTTTCCCCGGCCGGTCTTTTCTTAAATAAAGATATAATGCCATTCCTAAAAATAAGCTGATGAAAGCGCCTAAGGATTTAGTCAGTGAAAGCGCTGTTACTATAAGCGCAATAACAAACCATTTCTTTTTATCGTTTATAAGTAAGGCCAGAGGTAGGAGCATAACTAAAAAACCGGCTAAAGTATTAGGCGTAACGAAAGGGAAGAATACTCTTCTGCGGCCCAGGTAATCTAATATAAAGGGCCTAGTAATATTTTTTCTTGCCACGTAATCTAATATATGCTGAAAACCAAATAAATATTGATATATCGATAAGATGCTGATAACGAAACCAGCGAAGACGATAGTATAGATCACCCTTTTTTTATCTTTATCTGATAGGCATAGACACAAAACAAATATTATAATATTTGTTATATATCGGTAGATTAAGCTTAGACTGGTTATTTTATTAAGAGAAAAGAGAATTGAAACAACCGCCGCTAAAAAAAATGCAGTGATGGGATAGAGCATCGGGGTGACTTTCTCTAACGGTAGCCTCTTAAGAATTACCCAGAGTGCCAAGACGCACAAGAGAACCGTAGAATAGAGAAAGTCCATGTAAGGAAATGCCAGAGACGAGATAAAAGGCCGGATGAATATTAAAGAAAGCAGGAGGTAGATCATTCTTTAGCAATTCTATTAAATTATTACCCCAATGTCAACCGGTATTTATTAAAAACTTTATTTTCCGACGAGAATTATACGAATTTATAACTGTTTTTGTTCAAAAAATACTTGACAAGCTTACTATATTATGATAAAAAAAAATATAAATGTATACGTTCAAAGGGGGAGTTTTTCAGTTTTATTCAGTGGGGAGATTTTCAAAAATATTAACTTGAGGTCCTAAAGTTGAGAGGACCTCTTTTTGTTTAATTATGAAAAAAGTTGGTTTAACATACGATTTAAAGACAGATTACCAGGCAAAAAATAATGATCCTAAGGATGCTAATGCTGAATTTGACCATCCGATCACTATAGACATTATTGCCAGGGCTATTGAATCTCAGGGGTATCAGGTGGAGAGGATCGGCAATGTTTCTAGTCTCCTGGAGAAAATTCATAATCTCGATGTCGATATGGTCTTTAACCTCTCTGAGGGCCTTCCGGGAAGGAATAGGGAGTCTCAGGTTCCGGTTTTACTGGAATTGGCAGGCATTCCTTTTGTGGGAGGGGATGCTTTGACTTTAGGGTTGACTTTAGATAAGATTATGGCCAAAAAGATCTTTATTGCTGAAGGAATTCCTACTCCTAAGTTTTTTGAAGTGAAGAGCCCGGATGAGCTAGCTAACCGTAATCATTTCAAATTTCCTTCAATCGTTAAACCCCGCTTCGAAGGTTCTTCCAAAGGTCTAAGCGAGAGTTCCCGCGTGCAAAACCCCCGGGAACTTAAGAGGCAGGTAGAATATATAGTAAATACTTATAGGCAGCCGGCCTTAGTTGAAGAATTTATTTCCGGGCAGGAATTTACCGTGGGAGTGGTAGGCAATTCTCCGCCATGCGTTCTGCCGATAGTGCAGGTTCAAATCGACGGGAAATTGCAACTCAACGATATGTTCTATACCTTTGCGCGCATTGATTCTGATCGGTTGGAATATGTTTGTCCTGCCTCGATCAGCAAGAAGCTAGAGGATAGGATTACCGAGCTGACATTGAAGACATATCGCGCAGTAGAGTGCCTTGATTTTGGCCGGGTTGATTTCAGGGTAGACAGAAAGGGCAATCCTTATGTGCTAGAGATAAACCCTTTACCTTCTCTATCTATAGAAGATGTATTTATGCTTACAGCTAAAAGGATGAATATTACCTTTGAAGAGATGATCGGCAGGATAATCGGGAGTGCTTTTATCAGGTATAATTTAAACTAGAGGATTAATAAATTGAACGGTAATACTAACCTAAAATTAGAAAATCAGAGCGTTCAACAGGAGACTGCAGTATCCCGTCAGATCAGAAGGATCCGCGATTATCAACAGATCAGCCTGTATAAGGATGTCAACCCTCTTGACTGGGAGGATTGGCATTGGCAATTAAAGAACCGGATTCGTACAAAAGAGGAGCTTAGAGAAGTAATTAAATTGACCCCTGATGAAGAGCAGGGACTTAAAAAAGCCTCCGGAAGTCTATCTTTGTCTGTTACTCCTTATTGGGCGGCATTAATGGATCCTGAGGATGCGAATTGTCCTTTTAGGCGCCAGGCAGTACCCGTTGCTCAGGAGTCGATTGTTTCTCCCCATGAGATGGTTGACCCATGCGCAGAAGACAGGGATTCTCCGGCTCCGTATCTTGTACACCGCTATCCGGACAGAGTTCTATTATTGGCTACCGAACACTGCGCAATGTATTGCCGCCACTGCACCAGAAGAAGATTAGTCGGTGAACACCAGGAGTCAAAATCTGCTTCTAGGTTTGATAAGGCGATAGAATATATAAAATCGAATAAAAAAGTAAGGGATGTGTTGATATCCGGGGGTGATCCGTTCATCTTAGAAGATGAAGAGATCGAAAGTTTATTAGAGAAGGTCAGATCTATATCGCATGTAGAACTTTTAAGGATCGGAACGCGTACTCCGGTAAGTTTACCCCAGAGGATTACGGAAAAATTAGTCTTAATGCTTAAAAAATACTCTCCGCTTTGGGTGAGTATTCATTTTAACCACCCTAAAGAGATCACTAAGCGCTGTAAGATCGCCTGCGAGATGTTGGCGGATGCAGGGATTCCTTTAGGCAGCCAGAGTGTTTTATTAAAAGGCATCAATGACCGGCCTTATATTATGAAGCGCCTGGTGCACGAGTTGATTAAGATCAGGGTAAGGCCTTATTATATCTACCAGTGTGATCCGGTAAGAGGTACGCAGCACTTCCGTACGCCCGTAGCAACGGGAATAAATATAATGGAAAAGCTCAGAGGCTATACCTCGGGCTATGCTGTTCCTACCTATGTCATTGACGGTCCGGGTGGCGGCGGCAAGATTCCCATAGGGCCGAATTATGTCCTTTCTCAGGCAAAAGGCAAGTATGTACTACGTAATTATAAAGGTAAGATTTATACCTATCTTGAGTAATTCTTCGTTTTTTATCCCTTGACCCGCTACTTTCGCTGTTATATAATAAAATTCCCCCCGATATAAATTTTATCAAGAAGGAGTGCTAAAATATGGATGCCAAAAATAAAAGAAACCTCGTTCTTTTAGGCCACGCCCATGCAGGCAAGACGATGTTGGCAGAAAGTTTACTCTATTCTTGCAAGACTACTACTCGAAAAGGTATGATTGAAGATGGCACTACCGTAAGTGATTATGGTTTTGATGAAATAGAGAGGAAAAATTCCATAAATCTAAGCCTGCTCTTCTGTGATTATAAAGGTAGCCGGATTCAGCTGATTGATGTGCCCGGTTATGCTGATTTCTTCGGAGAGGTAATCGCCGGTATCCGTGCCGTAGACAGCGCAGTCGTAGTTGTAGATGCGACAAGCGGAGTAGGGGTGGGGACAGAACGGGCATGGGAGCTTTTGGAGGAATCCAATCTACCCTGTATTTTATTCATCAATAAAGAAGACAAAGAAGGAGCGGATATAAAGAAAGCCCTGGCTGGCATAAAAGAGAGTTTTTCTAAAAAGGCAGTAATGATCGACTCAATGGATAACCCTGATCTTATCGAAGCAGTCGCTGAGAGTGATGATCAGCTTTTAGAGAAATATCTGGAGGGCACTAGTTTAACTGCCGATGAGATATCGAATGGGCTTAGTAAAGCGGTCCTTGAGCGTAAAGTCTTTCCGGTATTATCTGGCTCTGCTCAAACCGATAAAGGTACCCCGGAACTTTTGGATGCGATTATTAAGTATCTGCCTAGCCCTTTAGGCCGGGTGAAGCTGGAGGCAGCTGATGTAAAAAATCCAGAGGAGACAAAAGAAGTGGTCTTGAGCCAAGACGGGCCTTTATCCGGGTTCGTCTTTAAGAATATTTCTGATCCTTATGTCGGACAGCTGACTTTCCTTCGTATTTTTACAGGAACCTTGGCTTCGAATACCAGTTTTTACAATGTCACTAAGGATGTCAAGGAGAGGATCGGCCAGATTTATATCTTACAGGGCAAAGAGCAGATCGCGGTAGATTCTGCTTCCTGCGGTGATATTGTGGCAATCGCCAAGCTAAAGGAGACCGTAACTTCAGATACTATCGCAGACGTAAAGAGTCCGGTTTCATTTGCGCCTTTGGTATTTCCTGAGCCGGCAATCTCGGCTTCGGTTAAGCCTAAATCACGTCATGATGAAGAGAAGATCTCCGGAGCTTTAACGAAGTTAGCCGCAGAAGACCTCACTTTTAAAGTAAGCCGCGACCAACAGACGCACGAATTGATTATCTCGGGGCTCGGAGATCTGCATCTGGGGCTGATGGTAGGGCGAATGAAGAAAAGATTTAATGTCGATGTAGAATTAGGAACTCCTAAAGTTTCCTACAAAGAGTCGATTAGCAAATCTGCTAAAGTTCAGGGAAAGTATAAGCGTCAATCCGGAGGGCGCGGCCAGTACGGAGATGTCTGGCTTGAGATTCAGCCTCTGGAAAAAGGCGCAGGATTTGAATTTGTGGATAAGATTTTCGGCGGAGCTATCCCAAAGAATTATATTCCTTCGGTAGAAAAAGGAGTAAAGCAGGTTTGTTTGGAGGGGGCAGTCGCAGGCTATCCGATAATTGACATCCGGGTTATTCTTTACGACGGTTCTTATCATAATGTTGACTCATCAGATATGGCCTTTCAGATCGCCGGGGCGATGGCCTTAAGAAAGGCTGTAGCCGAGGCAGGGCCGGTGTTGCTAGAGCCGGTAATGAATGTAGAGATAGTTATTCCCGAAGAACATTTAGGCGTGATATCAGGAGATATAAACTCACGCCGTGGCCGGATTATGGGCATGGAAGTAAAGGGCAAGAGTCAGATCGTAAAAGCGACCGTACCGTTAGCAGAGATGTTTACCTATGCTAATGATTTAAGGTCCCATACCGGCGGCAGGGGTTCATATATTATGCGCTTCTCTCATTATGAACACGTTCCTCATAAGATCGCTTCAACCATAATCAGTCAATACCAAGCCAGCAAGCAAGAAGAAGAGTGAAAATAGCTATATTCTCTATCCCTGAGATACCTTTAGGCAAACATAATATTAAAGATTCCCGCCTGGATCAGCTCGAAAAGATAAATAAATCCAAGAAAAAAACATATATTCAGATTGAGCTAGTGAGTGAAGATAATATTCCGGATGCAGAGGCGATTATCACCTCTAAAGACGCGCGCACTGATTTGATCTTAAAGGATTTAGAATTCATCGAGACGCGGCTAGCTCGAGCCGAAGCAGAATCCGAAAAGGCCTTATTGCATAAGTTGCAAAATGCATTAGAAAAAGAGGATTTTGTTTCCGGTGTTACCCTGGATGAAGCAGAGAAAAAGATAGTTTCAGGTTACGGGTTGTTTACTAATAAATCCGTAGCGATCATAGAGAATGATGATATCAGCGAATTAAATAGCTTATTAGCCAAGTCGCTCGCAGACAACGGCTTGATTAGTTTTTTTACCGCCGGCGAAAAAGAGGCTCGTGCCTGGTTGATCAGAAGAGGTACTACTGCCTGGGAAGCGGCGGGGGCAATACATTCTGATATTCAAAAAGGTTTTATCCGTGCGGAGGTAATTAGCTTTGATGATCTGATCCAGGCAGGCTCAGAGTCTCAAGCTAAACAGGCAGGGAAAATGAGGCTGGAGCAGAAGGAATATTTAGTTTGTGACGGAGATCTGATGAATTTTAGGTTTAACAAGTAGCTTAGGGAGGAGAGAATGGTTAAGGTTAAGCGTGCATTGATCAGTGTTTCAGATAAGACAGGTATATTAGATTTAGCAAAGACGCTAAAGAAATTCGGTGTTGAGATCCTTTCTACAGGTGGTACGGCGAAATTATTACGCGAGAATAATATAGAGGTAAAGGATGTATCCGAGCATACGGGATATCCGGAAATGCTTGATGGTAGGGTAAAGACTTTACATCCCATCATCCACGGCGGATTACTGGCTCTTAGGGAAAACAAAGAGCATATGAAGACAGTCAAAGATAATAATATTGGACTGATCGATATGGTGGTAGTGAATTTGTACCCCTTTGAGAAAACTATAAAGAAACCAAACGTTACGCTTGAGGAGGCGATTGAAAATATCGATATCGGCGGGCCGTCAATGCTCCGCTCCGCCGCTAAAAATAATCATGCTGTTGCGGTGGTGAGTAATGCCGCCAGCTATAGCCGGATAATCGAAGAATTAAATAAGAATAAAGGAGCCTTGTCTACAGATTTATTGCGCGAACTGGCTGTTGAGGTATTCAAGCTCACTAGCGATTATGATAACGCAATATATAAATATTTAAGTAACCATTCAGGGCAAGCTCACGCTCAGCCTTCAGTTTTCCCCGACGACTTAACTCTAAATTTCCAAAAGATCCAAGATTTAAGATACGGAGAAAATCCTCATCAGAAAGCCGCTTTCTACAAAGAGAAGGGGAAAAGTAGGGGCTTGATCAACGTAAAGCAATTGCAGGGGAAAGAGTTATCTTTTAATAACATTTTAGATTTGAATGCTACCTTTGAGCTGGTGAAAGAGTTCAGTAATCCTGCGGCAATCGTGGTAAAGCATAATAATCCCTGTGGAGCAGCAGAGGATAAGGCTTTGGATAAGGCATATGCCCTTGCTCATAAATGCGATCCGATATCTGCATTCGGAGGAATCGTTGCTTTAAACAGGAAGCTTGACGTGAAAACCGCTAAACTGATCGCCAATAGTGGTTTTCTGGAATGCGTGATTGCTCCTGAGATCGATCAGGAGGCATTGGAGTTATTCAAGGCCAAGAAAAATCTACGTTTGTTAGAGCTCTCGGACCTGGAGCCGATTGATGAGCCTGAATTGAAACGTGTAAGCGGTGGCCTACTGCTGCAAGATAAAGATTTAGAGACTCTGGATATAAATAAACTAAAAGTAGCGACTAAGAGGAAGCCGAGTAAAAAAGAGATGGAGAGTTTAATCTTTGGCTGGAAGGTGGCTAAACACGTGAAATCCAATGCGATTGTCTTAACCCAAGGGAACAAAACCATTGGCATCGGAGCGGGCCAGATGTCCAGAGTTGATGCGGTAATGTTAGCTAAGAAAAAAGCCATGGTTTCAACTAAGAATTCCTGTCTTGCTTCGGACGCCTTCTTCCCTAAGCCGGATGCCATTGTTCAAGCTCATAAAGCAGGGGTGAAGGCAATAATCCAGCCCGGTGGCTCTATCTCTGATCCTGAGATAATCAAAGCCTGCGATAAATACAAGATCTCCATGGTTACTACAGGTATTAGGCACTTTAAGCATTAATTTTTAGTAACTCGTAAGTCCGTAACTAGTAACTCGTAATTATCGTCAGAAATTTGATATTTTTAATTACTAGTTACGAGTTACTAATTTACTAGTTGCGCAAATATGACCTACCTGCAAGCAATTCAGTATCTGGAATCTTTCGTTGATTACGAGAGACTCACCGATTATCCTTATAAGCAATCCTTTAGATTAGAGCGAATAAGGGACCTGTTGAATTCTATAGGTAATCCCCAGGATTATCTTAGATGTATCCATATCGCAGGTACGAAAGGCAAGGGTTCTACTGCTGCCTTTACTGCCTATATATTAAAAGAAGCAGGATACAGAGTCGGCCTTTACACTTCTCCTCATCTATCAGACTTTAAAGAAAGGATAAGGATTCTTCGGTCTAGAACCCAGAACCTAGAATCTAAGACCTGCTTCGAGGGCATGATTTTAGATGATGAATTAGTATCTTTAGTAGAAAAATTAAAGCCGGCATTAGATAAATTTAGCCAGAGTGCAAAATACGGATCGCTCTCTTTCTTCGAAGTATATACAGCGCTAGCTTTTGTTTATTTTAAAGAAAAGAATGTGGACTTCGCCGTATTAGAGACCGGTTTAGGCGGCAGGCTTGATGCTACTAATGTAGCTGGTTCTTATATATGCGGGATTACTCCTATCAGTTTTGAACATACAAAACTACTCGGAAACACCTTAGCTGAGATTGCCAAAGAGAAAGCCGGAATTATAAAGCCTGATTCGATTGTAGTATGTGCCCCGCAAGAAAAAGAGGCCATAGAGGTAATTAGAGGCATGGCCAAAGAGATGAAAGCGAGATTATTTGAGGTTGGTAAAGATATATTCTACGAGAAACAATCCGGGGGATTTAGTGTATTGGGCGCATTTGCCGAGTATCCCGGATTAGAAATACAGCTGCTTGGAAGGCACCAGTTCATAAATGCCGCGGTTGCCATCGGTATAATCGAAGGGATGCGTTTTTATGATCTAATCTTAGATGCCTATTTTATCCGGCAGGGGCTTTATCATACTCTCTGGCCGGGAAGGTGCGAAGTTGTATCCCGAGAGCCTTTTATTGTTTTTGACGGAGCGCAAAACGTTGCTTCTGCTAAGGCTTTAAAAGAGGTGATTAAAGAAAGCTTACGTTATAAAAAATTAATTTTGGTGTTGGGAGTATCTAATGATAAAGATATAAAAGGTATCTGCAATGAACTAAGCGAACTGGCAGATGAGGTTATCCTGACTAAGTCAGCTAACCCGCGCTCAAGCGACCCCAAAGTATTATCCGGATACTTTCACAATAAAAAATTACATTTAACCGGTAATACTGCAGAGGCGAAAAAGAAAATATCCGATTTAGCCGGGAAGGAAGATTTGGTTCTTGTTACCGGTTCATTATTCGTTGTCGGCGAACTCCGCCCCTTTTTCATCAGTACCGGCTCTGTATCCAAAGCAGTACCGGTTCTAGATATGTGCACAAAAGTGTTTCCCGCATTATGAAAAGCTTAAATTCAACTGATACCATTGCTGCTGTCGCCACTCCTATCGGTGAGTCCGGGATAGGAATTGTGCGTATCAGCGGCAAAGATGCTCTTTCAATAGCTGATAAGGTATTTGTTTCCAAGGATAACCGGAAGCTAGAAGTATTTAAGACCTATACAACACATTACGGTTTTATAATTGATCCTCGCAAGGCAAGAAGGATCCAGCATCCAGGATCTAACACTAAATATATAGATGAAGTGATATTGACGGTAATGCGTGCGCCGAAATCTTACACTAAGGAGGATGTTGTAGAGATAAATTGTCACGGCGGGATTGTTGCTCTACGCCGGATGTTGGATCTGGTTTTAGAAACCGGTTGTCGTTTAGCCGAACCAGGAGAGTTTACCAAGAGGGCGTTCTTAAACGGAAGGATTGATTTGGCGCAAGCAGAGGCGGTTTTAGATATAATCCGCGCAAAGAACGATTCAGCTTTGAAGGTAAGCCTAGAGCAATTAAGGGGTGGGTTATCAAAGTGTATAAATCAAATCAGAGGAGATCTCTTAGATCTACTCTGCCTATTAGAGGCGAATATAGATTTTCCCGAAGAAGGAATAGAGAAAGTTGACCTTCAGGAGATTTCGCAAAAGATTAACAATCTGCAAATTCAATTAAAAAAGATTCTAGATACTTCGAAGCAGGGTAGAATATTACGAGAAGGAGTGCATGTAGTCATTTGCGGCAAACCCAATGTAGGTAAATCATCTCTTTTAAACGCACTCCTTGAGCAGGAGCGCTCAATTGTTACCAGTATCCCCGGAACAACCAGAGATACAATCGAGGAGATAATTGACATAAAAGGCATTCCGGTAAGGATCGTAGACACAGCCGGAATACTAGAACCGCGTGATTTAGTAGAAAAAAAATCAGTCAGCCGCTCTAAAAGATATATCGATCTTGCGGATTTAGTTATCCTTTTATTTGATGGTAGCGAAAGACTAAGTAAAGATGATGAAGCCTTGATCGGTAAATTAAAGAAGAAAACGGTTATCGCCGTGATAAATAAAAATGATTTAAGGCAAAAAATCGAAAAAGATAAGATAGCGAAAAAATTTAAGGAAGTGGTAGGTATCTCAGCGAAAAAGGCAAGAAATATCAATTTACTGGTTGATGCTATAGCTAATTTAGTCTATAAAGGCAGAGTGGCTAGCTGTGAACCGGTAGTAGTGAGCAGATTGAGGCAGATTGAATCTATCCGGGAGGCAGAGAAACTCGTTGCAGAAGCAGCTAAATCATTAGATAATAAACTATCTTTGGAATTTATTGCCCAGGACATCAAAGATGCGCTTTTATATTTGGACCAACTCCTGGGGAAAAAATTCTCAGAAAACTTATTAGATAAAATATTTTCTGAATTTTGTATCGGAAAGTAAGGGGAGGCAGGATGGATAAGAAAAAAATAGAGAAAGCAATCCAGGATATATTGATTGCGGTCGGTGAGGATGCAAAAAGGAAAGATCTCCTCGATACGCCCAGGCGCGTAGCAGATATGTATGAAGAGATATTCTCCGGCATAAATAAGGATCCAGAGAAAGAGTTAGAGGTTATTTTGGAACAGAAGCATGATGAAATTGTATTGCTCAGAGGCATTCCTATGTATAGCGTCTGTGAACACCACCTTCTGCCCTTTATCGGCAAGGCGCATATTGCCTATATACCTAAGGGAGGCAGAGTTACCGGTTTGAGTAAATTAGCCCGCGTGGTAGATATTCTATCGAGCCGGCCGCAGGTACAGGAGCGTCTCACCACCCAGATTGCTAACATCATTATGAAAAAGCTTAAGCCGTTAGGATGCATGGTGGTGATTGAAGCCGAGCATCTTTGCATGTCCTTCCGAGGCGTAAAGAAGCCGGGTGCCTTAACCATAACCTCGGCAGTAAGGGGCATCTTCAAAGAGAATCCAAAAACCCGTGCTGAGACTCTGGCATTGATAAAACTCTAGAATAAAGAATATAAGATTGACTTCATTGGTGCAAAAAGATATAATATAAACAAAGGAAAAATAATGAAAAAGATTTTTCTTGAAATCCAGTATGGAAAAGGCAAAAATGCCAAGGGGTATATTTTAGATATAAGCAGAGGAGGCATCGGCCTGGTCTGCGATCAAAAAATCACCTCTAAATCTTCCGTCGGGATGAAGGCAACAGAGAAGATGCTGCCTTTTTTAAAAGGCAAGGTGGCCTATGCCGTCCCGAGGCAGGATAAAGCGTATAAGTTTCATCTGGGAGTCAAATTTATCCCTTTTAATAAAACAGATAAACAGAAGCTTGAAAAATTTATCCATAAAGTAGAACAAAGAAAGGCTGTCCGGCTTTCTCTTATTTAGAACTATGGAGACACGTAAAGCCCCGCGCATAGGGATCAATCTTACTATTAATTCTAAGATTCCTTCAGAGTATAAGCAGAAATTTGCTTTAATCAACGGGATGAATTTCGATGCCCAGGTAGTCGATATCAGCTCATTGGGGATGGGGATGTTCTCTAAGTATTTTCTGCCGAAGGGTTTGATTTTAGAGCTAAGCATGGACGGCAAATATTTCGGAGTCAGCGAAGATATAGTTGTGAGAGCCGAAGTTCGCCACTGTGCTTTTATCAAGGGCCGCGGCTACAGATCCGGAATGCAGTTTTTAAACCTATCCGATAACGATAAGAAAGTAGTCCTCGATTTTATTGCGAATTACGAAAGAAGAC
>JBDRMO010000068.1:0-10790 GCA_043812095.1 Candidatus Omnitrophota bacterium
CAACATAAATACTATTATTTTTCTCACTCTTTAAGAGGTATACGTAATGCATATCACCTTACACCGCCAAAAGGGCGGGATAAATTCAGCCATAAACTTACGTTCGCTTATACTCCGTAAGTTTAGGCTTCATTTAAAAAATTCCTTAAAATATCCTTTCCCTTTCTGGTCAAAATAGATTCCGGGTGGAATTGTACTCCCCAGAGAGGATAATCTTTATGTTTCAACCCCATGATCTCGCCTGCTTTTGTCCAAGCAATAACTTCCAGCTCTCGGGGAAAACTCTTCTTCTCTACGATCAAAGAGTGATATCGCGTTGCCTCAAAAGGATTGAGAATCCCCTTAAAGATAGTCTTTCGGTTATGATAGATCATCGATGTCTTCCCGTGCATCAGCTTTTTTGCCTGGATGATTCGGCCTCCGAAAACATAAGCTATCGCCTGATGCCCCAGGCAAACTCCTAATATCGGAACTTTACCGGCTAATTCTTGAACCAGTTTACAGGAAATTCCCGCATCTTCAGGCCTGCCCGGCCCGGGGGAGATAACGATTCTCTTAGGCTTAAGGCTCTTGACTTTTTTGACACTGATCTTATCATTTCTGAATACTTTTACATCCTCTTTCAATGCACCGAGATATTGAACTAAATTATAGGTAAATGAATCGTAATTATCGATCATTAAAATCATTCTTTCCCTCTTTTGATCTTTGCGCCTAGCTTCTCTAAATTTAGGTCTATATTTTCGTAACCCCGTTCCAAATGATAGATCCTTGATACCTCGGTTATCCCCCGGGCAGCTAATCCAGCCAATAACAAAGATGCCGAAGCGCGTAAGTCTGAAGCCATCACCGGAGCCACGGATAAATGTTTCACACCAGAAACGATTGCATGCGGCCCCTCTCTTTGGATGTGAGCGCCCATACGGTTAAGTTCTGCTACATGCATAAATCTATCAGGATAAATCTTTTCTGTAATAATGCTGATACCCGGCGTAACTGCCATCAATCCCATAATCTGCGCCTGCATATCTGTAGGAAATCCAGGGTAAGGAAGAGTGGTAATATTTACTGCCTTGAGTTTCTTCTTATAACGTACACGTAGAGCCCCTTCTGTTTTAGTGATACTCGCACCTGCTTCCTGAAGTTTATCTATTACTGCACCCAGATGCTGGAATAAAACATTCTTTAAGGTAATATCACCTCGGGTGATTAAAGCAGCGACCATTAATGTTCCTGCCTCGATCCGGTCAGGAATTATCGTATGCGTTGCACCGTGCAGATGCTTAACTCCTTCTATTTCTATGATTGGCGTTCCGTGGCCTTTTATCGATGCGCCCATTTTAATCATGAACTGAGCTAAGTCCACTAGTTCCGGCTCACAGGCCGCAGATTCTATAACCGTCTTGCCGGCTGCATAAACTGCTGCCATCATCACATTAGCAGTAGCCAGAACAGACGAGCCGAATATTCCTCCTAAATATATATGACTACCCTTTAATTTGTCCGCTTTTGCTACTACATAGCCTGACTCGACATTGATATCGCAGCCTAAAGATTTTATACCTTTAAGATGCAGATCTACCGGCCTAATACCGATAACACAACCTCCAGGCAAGGAAACTTTTGCTTTTTTAAATCTTCCCAAAAGCGGTCCCAAGACACAAAAAGAAGCACGCATCGTAGAAACCAGCCTATATCCGGCAATATAGCTTAATTTTTTGCCCGTTGTTACGGTAGCTATGCCCCTGTCAAACTCTACATTCTTTCCTAAAGAACGCAGGATTTTCAACATCGTATTTGTATCGCGTAAATTAGGAATGCCTTTAATGATACAGGCATCATCCGTAAGAAGTGTTGCAGCAAGTATCGGTAATACTGCGTTCTTAGCTCCTGAAACTGTCACTTCACCTTTTAATCTTTGTCCGCCTTCAATAATCAGTTTGTCCATTTTGATTTAAATTTTACGCGCTACTACTATTCTATCTAAAGTGCAATAATCTTTAACCACCTCTACAAGCTCAAAAGCACCTGATTCCTCAATCAGCTGCCTTAAGTTGTCTTTTTGATTCAAGCCGATTTCAGTAATCAAAAAGCCCCCATCAATAATGTATCGCTGCAGGCCTCTGAGCAGCCGCCTATAAAAATCTAACCCGTCTATGCCTGCGTCCAATGCGATCAAGGGTTCATATCCGATCTCTCGCTCAAGAGCACTAATCTGTGTTGAAGCAATATATGGAGGATTGGTTACGCATAGAGCATATTTTTCATTCTCTATCGATTCAAATAAATCGCTCTTTAAGAATGCTATTTTCCCTGATACTTCAAGCAGCTTAGCATTCTCTATTGCCACACCCAGGGCCGCTTCTGATATGTCTGTTGCCGTAATATCGCTATCTGGCAATAACTTTGCTAACGATATAGCAATACAGCCCGATCCCGTCCCCAAATCTAAGATACTTTTGACTAAAGACCGACGACTAACAACTGAATAGTACTTTACTGCTGTCTCTACAAGTATTTCTGTCTCAGGACGAGGAATGAATACATCTTTATTCAATTTTAATTCAAAGCCCATGAATTCAGTCTTACCCAAAATATATTGAATAGGCTCACCGGATATTCTTCTTTTCATAACAGCAGAGATAATCACGGAATTCTTTTTACTTAAAATATTATTTTTATTTAAATATAACGATACTCTATCACAATCAAGTATCTGAGTAAATAATAATTCTGCCTCGGTCATTGCTGTTTCTCCTCTGCTGCCTTGATCAGGGCATCAGAAAGTTCATCAAGGTCACCCTCTAAGACTGCTTCTAATCTGTGTAAGGTAAAATTTATACGGTGATCAGTGACCCTACGGTCAGGAAAATTATAAGTACGGATTTTTTCGCTGCGGTCTCCTGAACCGATCTGTGACTTTCTGGCTTGCGAAAGCCGCTTCGATTCCTCTTCTTTCTTCTTATCGAGAAGGCGCGCGCCTAAAATTCTCATCGCCCTTACTTTATTCTTACCCTGTGAGCGTTCATCCTGACAGGCAACTACGATACCGCTTGGCATATGGGTAATTCTTACCGCTGAGTCAGTCTTCTGCATATGCTGGCCGCCGGGCCCTGAAGACCTGTACGTATCTATACGAATATCCTTTGGCTCAATAGTCAAATCCTGCTCCACAGGTTCTACTAATACTGCCACAGTTGCGGTTGAAGTATGGATCCTGCCCTGCGCTTCTGTCGTAGGAACACGCTGCACCCGATGTACTCCGCTTTCAAACTTAAGCCTCTTATAGGCGTCTTTGCCTTTTACGCTAAAAACTATTTCTTTAAAGCCGCCTAATTCAGTGGCATTAGCTGACATCGACTCCAAAATCCAGCCTTTCTTTACCGCATATTTCGCATACATCCGGTAAAGATCAGCAGCGAACAACCCTGCCTCAAGGCCTCCTGTACCCGGACGTATCTCAACAATCACGTCTCTGCCTAAATCCTTATCCTCGCCCTTGAGGGCCTGTTTCAGGCTTTCTTCTAACTTGGCTTTTTTCTCGATTAACTCTTTTGATTCTTTATCTGCTAACTCGAGAAAATCCTTATCGTGTTTCTCGGATAAAACAACCTCTAATTCAGCGATCTCTGTGGATACCTTCTTATACTCCCGGTACAGGGATACGGGAGTTTTTATATTCGACAGCTCCTTAGCATATTTACTGCATTGTTCTCTGTTGGAAGTAACTTCGCTAGTTGCTAAGAGCTGCTCCAATTCTTGATAGCGTTTTTCTAGTTTCTCTAACTGCTCAGACATTCTTATTTCTTCTTACCATATTTCTTCATGAACTTATCCACACGCCCTGCGGAATCGATGAATTTCTGCTTGCCGGTGAAGAAAGGATGACACTTTGAACATATCTCGACCCTGATGTTCGGCTTAGTGGAGCGGGTGTGTATGGTATTGCCACAGGCACAGACTACTACACACTCTTGGTATTTGGGGTGAATCTTATCTTTCATTTTAATAACCCTCCTTTGAGCGCAAAACTCAAAGCGTAAAGCGAAAAACTAAAACTCAAAACTTCAAGTTTTAAACTTAAGTTTTTACGCTTTGCGCTTTACACTTTACGCTATCCTACTGATTCATACTCATTAAGAATTCCTCATTATTCTTTGTCTTGGACAGCTTATCGATCAAAAGCTCCATCGCCTCGACATTACTTAACTCATTCAATACCTTTCTTAAGATCCAGATCTTCGGCAAGACATCGTCTTTTACCAGCAATTCTTCATGTCGGGTATTTGAGCGTTTTATATCGATAGCCGGATAGATCCTGCGCTGGAAGAGATTTCTGTCAAGCTGTAATTCCATATTACCGGTACCTTTGAATTCTTCAAAGATCACTTCATCCATACGGCTGCCTGTATCAACTAAAGCTGTGGCGATTATCGTTAAACTCCCGCCCTCTTCGATTGCCCTGGCAGCACCAAAGAATCTTTTTGGCTTCTGAAGCGCATTAGAATCTATGCCCCCGGATAATACCTTCCCGCTATGAGGCACAACAGAATTATACGCCCTAGCTAAACGTGTAATGCTATCCAAAAGCACCACTACGTCCTTCTTGTGCTCTACAAGTCTTTTCGCCTTCTCTAAGACTACCTCTGCAACCTGGATATGTCTTTCCGGAGGTTCATCGAATGTAGAAGATATCACTTCTCCTTTAACGTTTCTTTGCATATCAGTCACTTCTTCCGGCCGTTCATCTATCAAGAGAACAATCAACACTACATCAGGATTGTTGCTAGTGATGGCATTAGCGATCTTCTGCAATAATACAGTTTTGCCGCTGTAGGGCTGGGCTACAATCATACCGCGCTGCCCCTTGCCTAATGGAGCAAGCAAACTCATCACCCTCATCGATATCTCTTCCGGTTTAGTCTCCAGATTAAACGGCTGACGCGGATAAACCGGAGTAAGATTATCAAAAAATATCTTATCTTTTGCTTCCTCGGGATTCTCAAAATTTACCGCTTCCACCTTTAAAAGCGCAAAGTACTTCTCCCCCTCTTTAGGAGGCCTGATCTGACCGCTAACCGTATCTCCGGTTTTTAGGTCAAACTTCCTGATCTGAGATGGAGAAATATAGATATCATCCGGACAAGGTAGATAATTATAGTTCGGACTGCGTAAAAATCCGAATCCTTCCGGAAGGATCTCCAGCACCCCCTCACCGAACATCAAACCCTCTCTCTCTGCCTGAGCCTGTAGAATTTTAAATATCAGGTCCTGTTTTTTTACACCGCTGACACCGTTTACATTAAGCTGACGGGCTTTTTTGCTCAGTTCGGTAATCTTCATATCCTTAAGATCCCTGATATCCAACTTCTCTACCTTTTTTTCTTGCTTCTCTGTTTTCTCCACTTTTTCTACTTTTTCCACAACAACCTCCTTATTAAATTTTCAACCTGTTTTTCAGTCTTTTCTAGACTCCCGCTGTTATCTATAATAAAATCCGCTAGACCCACCTTTTTACTCAATGAGATTTGATATTTTATCCTCTCTAAAATCTGACTCCTACTCAGGTGAGTTTTGCTCTGGATCCTTCTGATTTGTACGCCTCTGGTTATCTTTACAACGATTAGCTTATCTACGAGTTTCTTCAGGCCCGCCTCGATCAACAGAGGCGCGTCTAAAACAACGGTACCTGATTTTATATTTTTGATCTTGAGCTTAATAATCCTTATTACTTCCGGATGGACTATAAAGTTTAGTTCTTTTATCGATTTCTTATTCCTGAAGGCAACTGCGGCTAATCTTTTCCGGTCAATTTCCTTATTCTTACCGAGGATTTCTTTGCCAAAGACAAAATAAATTCTCTTGTAAGCTCTGCTTCCCCGCTTGATAACCGAATGGGCTATCTTATCAGCATCGATTATCTTTGCTTGGCAGGATGCAAATAATCCGGCTACCGTACTTTTACCGCTTCCGAAACTTCCGGTGATTCCTAGAACCAGCTTAGCTTTATTCAATTCTCTCAAGATCCAACCAGTTTTTCCCCTGCTTCATATCTACTTTAATCGGTACTGCAAGTTTAAGCACATTCTCCATCCTGTCCTTTACTAAATCCTGAAGCTCCTTTAATTCTTCAGCCGGAAGATCAAATACAAGTTCATCGTGTACCTGAAGCACCATCGTCGCCCGTAAATTCCTGCTCTTAATCTGATGCTGAATCTGAATCATTGCTGATTTTATTAAATCAGAGGCCGAGCCTTGAACCGGAGTATTGATTGCCTTACGTTTAGCAAACTCACGGACAGTCTGATTTTTATCGTTGATCTCTGGGATATATCTTCTCCTACCTAAGATAGTACTTACAAATCCGTCATTTTTGGCTTTGCTTTCCTGCTGTCGCATATATTCTTTTACCTTAGGGTATCTTGTAAAATAGGTATCGATAAAGGCCTGCGCTTCTTCTATCCCGATTTTCAAATCACGGCTAAGTCCGTAAGAGGTGAGTCCGTAGGTTATTCCGAAATTCACTCTCTTGGCCACATCACGCATTTCATCACTCACTTCGGATTCTTCACAACCATAGATAAGCTTGGCAGTGGCTCTGTGTATATCTCTATCATTTTTAAAAGCCTCAATCAAAGCCTTATCCTTTGAAAGATGCGCTAGAATTCTTAATTCTATCTGTGAATAATCACAGGAGAGAAGAAGATCTTTATCCCCTGAGGCAATGATTGCGCCTCTGATGCTTCTTCCCAGTTCGGTCTTAACCGGAATATTCTGAAGGTTAGGATTACTCGAACTCAGTCTTCCGGTTTCAGTAACAGTCTGATTAAAGGAGGTATGAAGCTTGCCGGTTGCAGTATCGACTAATTCCGGAAGGGTATCTATATAGGTAGTCTTTAATTTCATCAATTGGCGGTATTCGAGTAGTAACCCGGGTAATCTATGAAACTTCTCCAGATTATGCAATACCTCCTCATCCGTCGAAGGGCCGGTCTTGCTTCTTTTTATAACCGGTAGTTTCAGCTTCTCAAAGAGTACCCCCCTTAGCTGCTTGGGTGAATTTATATTAAACTGGCAACCGCTTAAATCATAGATCTCCTCAATCAACTTTATTAATTTCTTCTCCAAATTTTTTGCGATACCTTTAAGTATTGCTAAATCTAAACTTATGCCGTTAAGCTCCATCTCCGCTAGGACTTCAACCAATGGCATCTCAAGGTCACGGAAAAGACTGTGCAAAGATTTCTTCTTAAGCTCTTCTTCTAACCGGGGTTTTAATCTTTCAATCAAGTTCAAAGATGCCTCCCCATCGATCAATTCGTTTAGCGGCTCCCCGAGATAGTCGAAGGAAAGGTCAGACAAATTATACTCCCGGCCGGAAGGATTAATCAGATATGCGGCAATCATCACGTCAAAATATAAACCGTTCAGCTTTAGATTATTTTTTGCTAAAGAGACTTTCAGTTTTTTTAAATCATAACCGATTTTTTTAATCTTACTATTCTCCAATATCGACCTAAGCATCTTCCCAGGCCGGATTATTCTAAAAATTTTTCCTTTTACGCAAAAAATCAAGCTATCCAGAGCCTCGCCCCAGATTAATAATTCAGCATCTCTGTCTACTATGCCGGATAATTCCTTATCTGTAATTTTTATCAACCGGGAGACTTGCGGAATATGGTTACTCAGCGACAGATCCTTTAATAATTTTTTAAATTCCAGATGTTTAAATAATCTAAAGAGCTCATCAGCGTCAGGTTGATCAGCTTTTAATTTGTCGAGGTCAAAGTCAATATCAACATCCTCTCTGAGAACTGCTAAATCCCGGCTTAATTTGATCTGATCGATATTATCGGCAATCAGCTTCTTCGTCTTCTCCTGCTTGATCTTACTGAGATTATCTAGTAACTCTTTGATCGATCCGAAATCACTAATCAATTTTACCGCAGTCTTCTCTCCGATCCCCTCAACACCAGGGATATTGTCTGCTCCGTCACCCATTAATGCGATGATATCGGTTATTTTTTTCGGTTCGACTCCAAATCGTTCGATTACCTTTTTTTGATCATAAGTCGTGCCCGTATCTTTATAAGGGCTAAATACTACTATATCCTTATCCACCAGTTGCAATATATCCTTATCGGAACTTATCACGATCACAGAAGCTCCCACTTTTTTGGCTTTTTTGGAAATCGTGGCGATGATATCATCTGCCTCAAAACCTGCCTTTTGAAAAATCTGAATACCATAAGCAGAGACTACCTGCTTGATGATCGGTATCTGGCTGGATAAACCCTCAGGCATTGGAGGCCTCTGTATCTTATATTGAGAAAATTTTTGTTGTCTGAAGGTATCACGTGAAACGTCAAAACATACCGCTAAATAATCCGGCTTATTCTCCCGCATAATCTTATGCAGCATGGTAATAAAACCATAAATAGCATTTGTTGGCTGACCGAAAGACGTGCTCAACCCTTTCAGCGCATAATAGGCACGGTAACAGAAAGCAGTAGCATCGATTATATATAATCGTTTATTACTCATCTAATACTTTATCTTAATCATCTGGAATTTCGACTATGGCAGGTTCAAATGTGTGGTCGTTCTACCTTGATAACGCTCTAGTTTGGACCTTCTGGATAAATTGTTCGATCTCTTTATTAGTGGGGTCGAGAAGGTAGGCATCAACTGCTGCCCTTAAGGCTGTGGCATAATCCTCCCGCTCGTAACTCTCTTGCGCCTTCTGAAAAAACTGCTCTGACAAAGCCGCATCATCCTCACGAATGATATGTTTTTCTGATAACACATTTCTGGTTAAATCGACTACCTCTGTCTCTTCGACTCCTTTTCCTGTAAATGACTCCTCGGGCATAACCAACTCTATATCCCTGAGGCGCCTCTTTGCCCTCTCTGTCCAATGCTCACCGGACAAACCAAATTCAACTCTTTTTTTCCAGAAAGAAGCCGCCTCCATAAAATCACGCTCCCCTTCATATAGTAGGGCTAAATTCGTATAGGCGCTTAAGTAATAGCCGTCCAGAGTCAAGGCTTTCAGGTAATGCTCCTTTGCTTTCTCAATGTTGCCTTCGGCTTCATAGATTACGCCTAAATCATTATAAACAGCAGCGTAAGCCGGATCTAATTGCACAGCTTTCTGATATAAACTCTTCGCCGTATCTACATTACCTGCCTTCTGCAATTCTATTCCCTGGATACGATAAGACCTTGCCTGTTCCTGCAGAACAGATAAATCTTCCTCTTTCGTGCTAGACGATCCGGTAGAACTCAGGAAATCTTCGGCTTGAACAAATAGAAAAGGAACGCAAGTTATTGCGAAAATTAGAAATGCGGATAGATATTTTATACTCTTTAGAGAGGTATGAGGATACATACCCATAATTTATTATACCTCATTAAACACTGCCGTCAAGAAAAAACATTATATTAAGGCATCCATCTCCAACGCCGGATGCTTTACCTTCTCAAGATGCTTTAATAAATCCTCAGAGCTCGTAGCCACTGTTTCATCCGCAACCTTATCCGTAAAATCAGGGATACCTATTTCTCCGGAGCGCTTTTTTAACTTATTTCCAAGGATTTCTTTTAACTCTTTAGGCATCCAAATTACACGCTTTAGGCCGCCTTCTGCAGACAAAAATTTATTACTCAGTATATACAATTTCCCCACCCCTAAGAAACCGGGAGTTTGCACCCCTCCCCCTACTGAACCGGCCAAAGTAGTAAAGGTCATCCCGCATGGAGTCATCCCTGAATAATCCCGATGCACAACCATCACCCCGTTTGCTTCGGGGATAATCGCAACAATACATTCAAAACAACCGCAGGAAGACTGCGGCGAATCCATCAGCGAATACATGCTGACTCTATCGATCGTCTTATTCGATTTCTGATTTACGAATTCATTCACGTTATTCCATATTCCCAATCTTTCATCATCAACCTGCCCTTTTGTTATCGGTTGATTCGGACCGGAAGGGGTAATCTCAAAAGATGCCTTGGCATCAAGCCAGGAATAGGCACCGCACAAGCCCAGCCGCTCAGGAGTAATCACGCAAACGTGATTAGGCGCAAATGACTGACATAACATACATGAATAAAATGTATCTACACTCTCGTCATTCATGCCGCTGATACGTTCGTCGCGCTCATCAAATGTCTTCTTTGCCCCGACTAAAAGCTTATCCACATCCTCCTGCCTTGTATAAAACTTAACCTGCACCTTGTCTAAAATTGCGCTGTATTCCTGATGGAGCATAGCGTGCAATATCGTACCGATATGCTTAAGCCTGAATCCCTTGTTGTAAGCATCATTGCTTATTCTGATCCAATTCATATCGCGCTGACCGACATGCATCAGGCCCATAGCATAATTTACAAAACGATGTATCTGGCGCTCAAGTATCGGTTCAAAATCTTTCTGCATCTTACGTCCGTAGACATCAACGATAATCGCCAGAGGCAAAGATTTCTTCCCTGTCTCCAACTGATCAACATCCGGGCCGAATATTTCTATCTTTGCGTCTTCGACTTCATCGGCACCCCTGGCAGTGAGATACTCAAAGGCATTGCTTGCCTTACCGCCGAATTCAGCATGCAACTGTTCTTTTCTTACGCGCTCACCTTCGAATGCCGCTGCATAAGATACAGGAATCGGTATGTTAGAAACCTTTACTTTTATTCCTCTTACTTCAATACAGCGTTGAACGATCTTTTTATGGTCTAACTCTTTTACCAGTGCTTCATACGTAGTAATACCCGACGGCTTGATC
>JBDRMO010000069.1:0-4022 GCA_043812095.1 Candidatus Omnitrophota bacterium
TGATGATCCAGTCAGGCAAGGGTGCTCTGCCCCTTGAGGTGCGTAAAGAGTCTTTGTGGTCTGCGTACTGTTTCAAGAAAGCTTATCTTTATTGGCCAAAAGCCACAGAAGAAATAAAGCGGTTTATGCGGTTTTTGACAAAAGGAAACCACATCGAAATCCGCGATATTGCCCACCAGATAATCATCGAAATCCACGAAGAGTTTATGACAATGTTGTTAGATGAGGAACAATTCTCAGAAGAGCAGCGGCAGATAGTACATCAGATGGAGGGATTGCGTAGAGAGTATTTAGAAGATGCAGATCTTACCTCGGTTGCAGATAGCCGTGAGGTATTAGCTGTGAGTGAGCGCCACGCGCAGCTTTTTTCTTTAGGGGTTTTGGGCAGCCTTTCTCAGTCGGGTTTAAGCGTGGGATTTCGCAGGAATGCAATTGAGTATTTACAAAACCGTCCCAACGGATTAGTGGTGCAGGCGTTTATTGATAATTTAGGAGTACCGGGCATAACTACTTATGTGCGGTCCGGACTTGCCCATATTGCACACAAGCATAAAGAGTGGGCTGGGCTTACCGCCGCAATGCTTAATAGGAGATTAGCTGTTGCCGGAGAAGAGACAGTAAGGATTTATGGGCAGGCCTTGGCCGCGTTGGCAACTGCCCGGGCAGCCCGATACTTATTCGAACAGCTTAGTGCTTCTGCGGATGAGTCTTCTCGTAGTCATACGCTTGTAGGTTGTTTAACAGAATATAAGAGCCGGGCTGTCCCTAAGATGGCAGAGGCTCTCTATAGAAATACAAACAATTCATCTTCTCTTCGGGCAGCAGCACTGACAATCGCAGCAGCTACCTTAGAAGAAAAAGAGGCAACGGCACGGCTTTTGGAGATTCTGCGTTCTCCTCCTAACGATAATTTGATTGTCGAAGCTGCGGTAAGAGGCCTGCGTTTTTCATTGGCTCAAGGACTAAGAGAAGATGAGATTATCAGCGTGTATATTGATGTATATCAAAAGTTTCCTAAGCTAAGAGCGGTTGTCCTTGAGTCATTTAATTTTAAAAGAAATATAGATTCCCAAAGCGAACAATTCTTATCCCAAGTCGCAAAGTCACGCCCAATACGCTTAGCTAAAAAGGCCGCACAAACGCTGGAGAGCATTCGCCAGAGGTCCGGCAATGCTGAAGGTTTGGATAATGGCAATACAAGTGTAGTTAACGCGTTAGCCCGTTTTCGCGTTAGCCCGTTGAAGCAGATAGGGAATACAGAATCTCGCCCTGTACTCAGGGATGAAGGCTTGGGCAATGGGGCGAGCAAGGATAACTACCAGGCGTGGTTATCCCAGCAGCGTACAAGGACAGGCGGTAAGGTCTTAAGCATAACCTTAGGCTTGATAATTTTAGGGTTTGGGTTGCTCATCGGCAAGCCGGATATCACACGACTGGGCCTTGCTATATTTGTTGGCGTGCTGCTGTGGAGATTCTTTGGCCGGGTAGGTAAAACAGGTGTATTGCTGTTGAGCGTGGGGATTACTCTTAGCTGGAATAGCTGGGTTGTTGTCGGATTAGTAATTGTTGTTAGCAATCTGGTTTTAAAACTCATTTCTCCGTTGTGGGGATACCAAGACTTATTTCACATAGTCAGCTTGATGGCTGATGCGAGTTTGTTTGCTTCAAAAGTCACTATTAGCTTAAGAAGATTCTTAAACTTATTTCCGTCTTTAAGACGAGGCAGCCGCGGATTCAGAAAAACTAAAGTCAGGAGAGTAACCTTAGAGGACGGCAAGCTAAGGATAGAAACCGACGAACATGAGGAGCCTTTGGATAATGGCAACACAAGTGTAGTTAACGCGTTAGCGCGTTTTCGCGTTGGCGCGTTGGGACAGGCCGAAGGCCTTGATAATGGAAAGAAGGCTAAAGGTGTTGCCTGGAAGACAGGCTTGCTGGATCTGGAAGGATGTAAGGCTGCGTGGATAAAGTTTATGGACAACAGGGAGTCAGTTAACCAATGGCGGATGCGGGCGAGCTTGGCTGCCTTGGCTCATGATAAGAAGGCTGCCTTTATCGAATGGGCTGGCAGTATAACTGATGACATTGTTAAAAATGTAGGTGAGTTTGCGATCCATCAGATGAATTGGGGAGAAGCTTTGCAGTACAAGCCTGCCTGTGAGCTTTGGGAGACTTTAAGGCCATTTGAGAAAAACGTCGGCAGGTCGCATGGTAAACAGGAAACAGACCTTTTTTATCTCACAACGGCCTTTGCCGAAGAGCATACGCTGTTGGCTCATGGTACGGCAAACTTCCAGTCCAACAGACGGTTTGGAGATTCTTCGTATGCAGATTCTCCACTTTGCGACCATTGGGCTCTTTTAAATATTATGATAGAAGGCAAGTTTACTCTCGGAGAACCCGGTCCGTTAGACAGAGACATCACTAGTCCGTACAAAGCCGGACGCTACGGACCTTACTTTATAATATTTGATAGGTTCTACGAGAAAGGTGAATCGATGCATCTTGGTTCATCGGACAGCCATCACGCTATTTATCTTGTCCCCCGACAGGAATCTGTTGTGTTTCTTGCCAAAGGATTAGATGAAGCAGTAAGGCTTGGCTTTTGCGAGCAAGAGCATGTCGATAAAGTCCTTTCCAAAATAATGACCTACCAGCAGTTTGTTGATAACCACACGCAGATTAAAGATATTGTCCAAGGAAATATATCCCCGGCAGAAGTCATTGCCGGTGCCTCTGTGCAGTGTCTGGATAATGGTGCGAGTAAGGTCAGCGTAGAAAACCGGTTGTCGCAGCAGCGCGCACGAACAGGCGGTAAGGTCTTAAGTATAACCTTAGGCCTGATAATCTTAGTGTTTGGTTTGCTTATCGGTAAGCCGGATATAACACGGCTGGGTCTTGGTATATTTGCCGGTGTGCTGTTATGGAAATGTTTTAGCGGTATAGGTAAAGCCGGTGTATTGCTGCTGAGTTTAGGTATTGCCTTTGATTGGAGGAGCTGGGCTATTGCCGGATTAATTATTATTATCGGCCGGATTGTATTTAAGGTTATTTTTCCTTTGTTTGAATTTGTAAGCTTGTATCTACTGGCCAGACGAGGCAATGGCGGAATCAGAAGAACCAAAGTCAGAAAAATTACCTTTGAAGACGGAAAAGTGAGGATAGAAACCGAAGAGCATGAGGAGCCTCTGGATAACGGCAACATCGCATGTCAAACCCTAAACCCTAAACCCAAAACCCCATACCCTATGCCCAAAGCCGAAGGCTTGGACAACGGTGCAATAGGTCAGAGGGCGAGGGATAAAGAATTAATAAGATGGCTCATGGAGGCAAATGACGATGATCCCGAGCTCTCTTTATCAGTGTCGTCCTGGGCAGCGGGTGAGCGAGACCGCTACTGGCGTAAGATAAATCGTACTCTTGAATCATCAGCTTACTATAAGCGGCTTAAGGGAACAGGGACAATCATTCCTCTGTTTCCTAATGACCAGGAGGTGTTTACCGGCCTGATGCGGCTTTCGCGTATTGAAGCAGTAGCTTTAGCATTAATTGAATCCTGGAGAAAGCACTGGGCTCAAGGCAGAGATACGGCGAGAGTTAACTTTGATCCTGATTTAATAAGGTTTTTCAGCATTGCCCGGGTTATCGGCATGACTCCTTTTTCAATAAGCGGCCGGCGGGCTATCCGTACTTCTTTCAATGGCAACGGATACGATGAGGTATCCATAACCCAGGAAATCATTGCGCAAGTCTTGCCCGGATTCTTAGATAAAAACAGCACGACACCCTTGCGTTTATATTTACAAGAGATAGAGCCTTTGATAAGAGGCGAGATAGATAAGCTTATGCCTGAGGCACGGGCAGTCGCTGTTGCCTATCGTATAGTTAAGGTTATTGAGCAGGCAGCTTTTGCCCGAACAGCAGGCTTGATCAGGAAAGACAGAGGTTACTCTGATTTGAATGATGCGATTAAGGATTTACTGGGGGCAAGCTCTGTGCAATATATCGATGTATTCCCGGGC
>JBDRMO010000070.1:0-3930 GCA_043812095.1 Candidatus Omnitrophota bacterium
CGCCATCATATTTATCCCCGGTTGTATAACTATAGGCCCCCTTACCGTCAATCTCGCCGTTTCGGAATTCTCCTCTATATTCATCGCCGTTGGCAAAAGTATAGATTCCGTCACCGTGCTGAAGGCCGTCTTTAAAATCGCCTTTATATTTATTCCCGTTCTTCCAGGTCAGCGTTCCCATTCCATCAAATACGCCGTTTTTAAAGGTGCCTTCGTAAACAGAAGTATCTGATAATGTTACCGTTGCAAATTCAGTCTTCTCTTGCGCTCTGGAAGACCCAGAGGCTATTAATAAAAACGCTGTAATCAAGACTAATGTGCATCTGAACATTAGACCCTCCTTTTACGAATTATATACTTTATAAGCACATTACTGCATTTATACTATTATACCCGATAGGCTTCAATAGTAAACTATTTTTTATAAAAGATGGGAGGCGATGCGTCAAAAGGAATGCAGGCTGAAAACCTTTAAGCAGATTATAGTCAACATTATTAAGGCGATAATCACCTTAGCTATTATAGAACCAATCCTACCTAAGACTCCTCCTGCTCCGGCCTTAAGAGATTTAACCGTATCTTTATGGATACTCCATTCAACCAGGAAAGCTCCGAGAAAAATACCTAAGAATGTACCTAATATAAGTCCAACTCCCAATATGCCTGCCCCTAAAACTGCCCCAATAATACCGCCGATAAGCGCACCAACTACAGCTGCGTTTGAAGCACCGAATTTTTTAGCGCCGATTATAATAAAAGCGTACTCCAGCACCTCGCCGCAGAGATAGAGAATAAGCAGGATCACCAGGTTCTTTATGGTCAGAACGCTGAAATCGGTCATTGCAGAATACAGCAACGAACCGATGATGATAATTAATGTCCCGAAAGTAGTAAAAAATATTGCTAAAAATCCAACTAGGATAGATACGGTTAAAATAACTAATGCTAATAGTTCCATCTTACCATTCCTCCCTCAATACTGCGCCCGGGTGGACTCGAACCACCAATAACCAGTTCCGAAGACTGGTGCCTTATCCATTAGGCTACGGGCGCCCTATAGTATTTCACATTTATCGCCTAACAACTCTTTAATCTTGCTCAGCTTATTTTTGTCTACAGGCTCTAGATCAGGTTCCGAAGTCGTACGCACAGGGGAATTTAAATGGATCTTATTGGGATTAATCTCTACTATGACTTGATTTAACTTTTTGATATATCTCATATCGTCATTTACCCCCCGAACTAACATCACTTCAAGCCAGATCTTGCCGCGGAATTCCTTCCTGAGATTAATCAAACCGTTAATTATCCCCTCGAGATCAATATCCTGCTTAGGCCTGTCAATCTTAGCGAAAACTTCCGGCACAACAGCATCTAAAGAAGGAACAATCAAGTCAGCCTTGAGCAATGAAACACGTATATCAAAATCTGATAATTTCGACGCGTTTGTGATTACTGCCAGAGGGATATTTGTAATCGGCTTTAGCTGATTAATCACTTCCCCTATATTTATATTCAAAGTAGGCTCTCCTAAACCGGAAAGAGTTATGTACTGCAGCCTGCCTGCTTGCTGCGGACTATCTTTGAGGTACCTTTTTAACTCCTCAATAATATTATTCACTTTTGTATATTCTTTTCTTTCTCCTGTTAGCGTATGCGCTTTTCCTAGCTGACAGTAAATACAGTCAAAATTACATACTTTATAAGTTGTCAGACTTATGCCTAACGATAGACCTAATCTTCGTGAATTAACCGGACCGTAAATATATTGCATATTTATTCTCTGAAATTTTAGGGCCTCATACTACAAGGCCCTTGAATTTAAACTAATTACAAAACAAAAGATTACCTACACTGCAACAATGCTGATGCCTTTCTTTTCTGCTAGTTCTACCGATTGCTTCTGATCGATAAAAAGAGTCTTCCCGGCTTCGATTGCTAGGCACTGCGCACCCGCTTTTTTAAGGTTTTTCAATGTATTTAAGCCTACTACCGGTACGTCGAATCGTAAATCCTGGTTCGGCTTGCTTACCTTAACTACAGTAAAACCCCTGCCGCGAGTAATCTTACCCGCACGCAAAATCAGATTATCCGTCCCTTCTAAAGCCTCAACAGCAACTACTGCTTTGTCCTTAACTGCAATAGTCTGGCCAATATCCAGTTTGGCGATCTCTCTGGCTAGAGATAACCCAAAATCTATATCTTCTAAAACTGCTGTATCAGGCCCGCAACTGGTGAGCGTACCCTTAAGAGGCATAAAATCTTCAAGAAAAATCGTAGAATTTAATAGTTGCAGCCCTGATTCCTCCAACCTATCGGCAATTTTACCGAATATCGTAACTGCCTTTTTATCTTTTAAATTAGTCAGTAATTCTTTCAGCTGCTTGTCTTTATATATTTCTTTGCTAAACAGCCTTGAGGGCGAAATTTGCCCTGCAATGACTATCTTGGTTATCCCCTCCCGCTTAAAGATCTCAGGTACCCGGCTAAAATCACTAAGGCTCAGCCAATGAATTTTATCAACAAAATTCTTAAGACTCGGCAAAGTATCTCCTTTGATCGCTATAGCAACGATAAAATAATTCTGCCTCTTTGCAGCAGCGGAGAATATAAAAGGAAATTTTCTATTACCTGCAATCAGGCCTAATCTTTCCATAATCTACCTTTTATGACTTACGTACGGAACGCGATAATCCCCGCTTTGAACCTCTGGCAAATTTAATCAGATAGGAGACTTCCGTAGTTTGCGGAATTTCTTTTTCTATTTTTTCTAACGAGTGCTTGGTGGTGAGGCCTTCATTAAAGAGAATTTTGAAAGCACGTTTGAGGTTTTTTAGTGAATCCTGCCCGATATTATTACGTTTTAGGCCGACCAAATTTAATCCGTAAACTAAAGCAGGATGCCCGTCACAAGTAGCATAAGGTGGAATATCCTTTACTACTTTTGAACATCCGCCGATAATTGAAAGAGTGCCTACTCTGACAAACTGGTGTACGGCAGCTAAGCCTCCGACTACAGCCCGGTCTTCTACTGTAACGTAACCGGCAAGTGTCCCGTTATTTGCAATTATACAGCTATTTCCAACTATGCAGTCATGGGCTACATGCGCATAAGCCATAAAAAGGTTATTATTACCTATGACTGTCTTTGCGCCTTTTTCTGTGCCCGGATTAAAAGTACAATATTCACGTATTATATTATTGTCTCCTATTTCTAAGAAAACTTGCTCGCCTTTATATTTTAAATCCTGCGGCCGGCTTCCGGCTACCGCTCCGGTAAATAACTCGCAGCCACAACCTATAGAAGTATTTCCGGTTATCACGCAGTGCGAACCGATCTTAGAACCGCTACCGATAGTAACGTCATCCGTAATAATAGTATAAGGGCCGACTTGAATATCGTCGGCCAATTTTGCTCTCTTAGAGACTACTGCTGTAGGGTGTACCTGCATAATCAGCTTTCAACTAAGGCAAACATCAAGTCCGCCTCAGCTACCACTTTCCCTTCAACCAGTGCCTTAGCATGCACCTGCCCGGTCTTGGATCTTATTTTACCTGCCGTAACATCAAGTATTAATTGGTCTCCGGGAAGGACAGATTTTCTAAACTTTATATTATTTGCTGACATAAAAAACGCTAATTTTCCTCGATTCTCTTTGGGAGAAAGCATCATGATCCCACCTACCTGAGCCAATGCTTCAATAATCAAGACTCCCGGCATTACCGGCCTGCCGGGAAAATGACCTTTAAAGAAATAATCATCTTTAGATAGATTCTTAAGTCCGGTAGCGCGCTTTCCTCCTTCAAGATGCAAAACTCTATCTACGAATAAAAACGGGTCCCGATGAGGAAGTATTTTTTTGATCTCTTCAATTCCCAATCCTTCCTCTGAACTAGACTGATATCCGGTGGTATCAATTGTCCCAACGC
>JBDRMO010000071.1:0-2741 GCA_043812095.1 Candidatus Omnitrophota bacterium
GATAAAATATTCTCTCGGCATTAGGAACCTTTAGCTTCTGGTAAATCTTATCCAGCAAGCTATTATTAACTTTTATATTTGATAAATCACTAAACAATATAGTTTCTAATCCGTATTTCTTTATTTCCAGAGAGCGCAATCCCTTCTGCAGCGCTTCCTTAAAAGTCCTTCCGATCGCCATAACCTCTCCTACTGATTTCATAGAAACAGTAAGCGTTGAATCTGCGCAGGGAAACTTCTCAAAAGTAAAACGGGGGATCTTTACTACACAATAGTCAATCGCCGGCTCAAAACTTGCAGGAGTCTGGCGCGTTATATCGTTGGGTATCTCGTCTAAGGTATATCCGACTGCTAATTTTGCCGCGATTTTAGCAATCGGAAATCCCGTAGCTTTAGAAGCTAAAGCAGAGCTTCTGGAAACCCTGGGATTCATCTCAATCACAACCATCCTGCCATTCTTGGGATCGACGGCAAATTGTATATTTGAACCTCCGGTTTCTACTCCAATCTCTCTGATACAGGCGATTGCTGCATCCCTCATCTTCTGATATTCTCTATCGGTCAGAGTCTGAACAGGAGCAACAGTAATGCTGTCTCCGGTGTGGACCCCCATCGGATCGAGATTTTCAATTGAACAAATTATAACCACATTATCTTTGAGGTCTCGCATTACCTCCAATTCAAATTCCTTCCACCCAACCACTGACTCCTCAACCAGGATCTCGCTGATTATGCTTGATTCAAGCCCATGCTTAGCTAAAGTTTTAAATTCCTCTATATTGTACGCCACGCCTCCGCCTGTCCCCCCGAGGGTAAAACTCGGCCTGATAATAAGCGGAAACCCGATCTTTTTAGCAACCTTAATCGCTTCTCCTAAATCATAAGCCATCCCGCTCTTAGGTAGATCCAGGCCAATTCTTTTCATTGCCTCTTTAAATAATTTCCTATCTTCACCCTTCTTAATCGCTTTTATATCAGCCCCAATCGTCTCTACTTTATACTTCCTTAATATTCCTTTTTCTGCTAAAGCCACTGCTGTATTCAACGCAGTCTGGCCGCCTAGCGTAGGAAGTAAAGCATCCGGCCTTTCTTTGGCGATAATCTTCTCTATCAGATCCACGGTAATCGGCTCGATATACGTGCTATCTGCGATTTGAGGGTCAGTCATAATCGTTGCAGGATTTGAATTGACTAAAATTACCTTAAAACCCTCCTGCCTGAGAACCTTGCATGCCTGTGTACCGGAATAGTCAAATTCACAGGCCTGGCTGATCACAATCGGCCCTGAGCCGATAATTAGGATTTTTTTAATATCAGTCCGTTTAGGCATTTTTTTCGATTAATTCTTTAAACTCTTTAAAGATATATTTCGCGTCGTTCGGCCCGGGGGATGCTTCAGGGTGAAACTGTACGGAGAACGCAGGCAGCTTCTTATGTTTGATTCCTTCAAGCGTATGATCATTCAAATTAAGATGAGTTATTTCTATTTCCTTTTTATTCAAAGAGTTTATATCAACGCAGAATCCGTGATTCTGAACGGTGATATGAACCTTCCCGGTCTTGAGATCCTTAACAGGATGATTTCCGCCATGATGGCCGAATTTAAGCTTATAGGTACTACCTCCTAAAGCTAGCCCTAACATCTGGTGCCCAAGGCATATCCCAAATATCGGCAATTTTCCGAGCAATTCTTTAGTGGTCTTAACTACATACTTTACAGCTGCTGGATCTCCCGGACCGTTAGAAAGCAATACCCCATCAGGCCTGATTTTAAGGATGCCTGATGCATCAGTGTGGGCAGGCACAACTATAGCCTGACAATTATTACTCTTGAGTTCTCTGAGAATATTATATTTTACTCCGCAATCAATAACTACCACTCTATATTTGAGCTTATCTCCTGGCCATATATATCTTCTTTTTATCGTCACATCTTTGACCAGGTCTCTTCCCAATAATCCCGGTGAATCCTTGGCTTTTTTGACTAATCTTGCTTCATCGAAGTCTTCAGTAGATATTATCGCCTTCATCGCTCCCTGCTCCCTGATATTCAAAGTAATTAAGCGCGTATCTATGCCTTCGATGCCGATGATATTATTAACTTTTAAATAATCTCCTAATGAATTATCCTTTCGCCAATTACTGGCTATTTTGCTGTACTCCTTTACGAGGAAACCTTCTAGATGAGGCTCCTGCGATTCTGCATCTTCCTGATTTACGCCATAATTGCCGATTAAAGGATACGTCATAGTAACAAGCTGACCCTTATAAGATGGGTCAGTAATAATCTCCTGATAACCGGCCATGCTGGTATTAAAAACTACCTCACCGCAGGTTTCTCCCCGTGCGCCAAAAGACTTACCTTGGAAAATTTTGCCGTTCTCTAACGCTAGTATCGCTTTCATCTTAAAAAAAAGCGTTTTGCAGCCGAAAGTCCGGCCTTAAAACGCCATTGTTATTTTGTAGCTCGACTCCGAACTACGAAATTAGTATAACATTCCTTGAAAATAAGTCAACTGTTTTTGGGGTTCAATAAATCAAAGACAGATACTCTTTCCCCTCACCGAGAGGATTCAAAGAACGCTCTATCTTTAATCTATCTTTTACTGCTTTCAAATCAATTGTTTCTTTCTTATCTTTAGGCCAGATAACCTCTATCTTAGGCGAGAATTTATCATCTCTATTCTGCTCCCTAACCACTGCTACCCTTCCATTGCTTAAAGAGACTATCGTACCCACGG
>JBDRMO010000072.1:0-2269 GCA_043812095.1 Candidatus Omnitrophota bacterium
CAGCGTAGCCAGACTGATTATACCTGCTGATTTTGCGATGCTTTTACGGGGATTAAATTGTTCAGATTTGCCTGTTGACATAACTCGGTTATTATGATAATAATATACGAACTAAAGGGGGCAACATACTATGCCAAGACGTAAATCTTCAATAAAGAAAAAACGCGCAGATAAAAAAAAGCACCTGTACAATTTAAAGGTAAAGAGAGAGCTGAAGAAAACATTAAAAAAATTTCAGGCGCTGGTTTCTGCAAACAGCACACAAGAAGCTCAGCTACTCTTAAAAGAAGTATTCTCTCGGTTTGATAAAGCAGCAAAAAAAAGAGTCATCCATCCAAAGACAGCTGACCGAAAGAAATCCCGCTTAGCGAAAAGACTCACCCAAAAGAACATAAGCTAACCACTAGTTTCTCTAAGGCAAAAACGGGCTTGAGTCTGCCCGTTTTTATTTCTTTATCACAGCCAAGCAATAGACTGAGTCTTCTTTTAGACTCCGCGGGAGTTGTTACACTCCTCTCCCAGGCATACCTTAATCCTCCCAGGATGCGCTCTGGCCTCTCGCCGTTTTTTAAGATCTGATCCAGCACCCTTAAAGCATTATCCGGCTTCTTCAATTCTATTGAACGGCTTAAGCTAAAGGTATCCGGCTCTCTTACCTGTGCAAAACGGATAGTCTTCACATACCTACTTATATTATTTAAGAACGCGTCACTCTTACTTTGTTGCTCTATATCCAGAATGAGGATTATTTTTTTAAATGGGCTTTTCACATACCTTGTAAGAAAACTCTTTGAATCTTCTTTTAAGTTTTGTGCACCCTTGATCACTATGATTCTTTTCGGGCTCTCTACAGGGAGAGATAACAGCCTCTCCTGCAATAGTCTCAAATTCAATTCCTTGGCATATAGAACATCATAATTAAAATGCTCCATGCCCTGAGCGAGGAATTCCTCTTTGATTTTATTTAATTGGGTACTCTTAGAAAAGCTGTCTTGCCCCAGCAATAGGTAGGTCATTTTTGATTACCACTGCTCAACTGTTCTTTCGATTATCCTGCGGGCTAAATCGTCTAAGGCATTAGTTACCGCCTGGCTTTCGGATATTGCTTCTGAGCCGGTGGCGAAATAAGTGGTGTCTCCGGTAAAACCGTTCTCCTCCCACAATAATCTATCATCAATATTATCCCACATTTTAATATTCACTACGATATTGATGCGGTATTCAGTGATATTTTCGTTATCATCATATCTAAGCGGATCGCGGCGGAATTCAACTACTTCGCCCTTGAGAGTAAGATCGGCTAACTCCGCGCTGATAGGTCGAAGATTCCCGTCCATAAGAAATCTGTTTACCACTTTCCCAGTAACCTCTGTCTCTAGCATCGGCCGGTTGACCCGGTATTTATTCTGGGCGTATATTTCTTCTGTGATATCAACTTTATTAACAAAAGGTGTAATATAAACAGTCGAGTATTTATTCACGATTAAAGAGCGGGTAGTATAACCACAACCTACTACTAAGCATAAGCTGCAGCAGACAACTAATAAAATCAGAAGCCGTTTCATCTTTCTGTCTTCTCCATTATATGCAATCTTTCCATCGCCTTCACCGCCCAGGGGCTCTCAGGGTGATGACCGATCACATCGCCGTAATAAATTCGTGCCGCTTCGGATTTGTTTTGTTTTTCGTAGAACCTGGCGGAATTATAGCTGCTTTCTGCCTCTTTTTCCTTGAGTTGGCTGATATTATCCTCCGCCTTATCGGATAAAACCGCATCCGGGTGTTCTTCGATAAAAGCGGCGAACTTCTCCTGAGCCTCTTGTGTAGCCCCCTGATCATAATCAGGGCCACGAGATACCGAGGCCCGGGCCAGAGCAATCTGATACTTAGCCGGCTCCACCCATTCGCTTTCAGGATAATTGGTAATGACCTTATTAAATGCCTCTTCTGCTTCGTAATATCTCATTAAACCCTTTAAAACCAGGCCCAATTTATACTCTGCCTTCGGGGCTAAGGGACCATAATAAGAATTCTCTATTACTTTGTATAAAATCTCTATTGCCGGGTTTTCGACCGGTAAAGCCACTCCCAGAACCTTGCGTTTTTCACCCGACATAAATACCTCGGCAATATTATACTCGCGCTCAATGATCTCCTGGATCCTCTCAGAGAACGGATATTTGTCGATTACCTTCTGGAATTCAAGAAAGGCCTGATAAGGATTGCCCATTTTTTCCTCTATCAGGCCAAGATAATACTGGCTCTCCGC
>JBDRMO010000073.1:0-2865 GCA_043812095.1 Candidatus Omnitrophota bacterium
CGCTCAATGAAACCGCGATGATCTGTTGTATTTTTACCGGGTTTAAAAAGAACGCTAGAGAATGAGGGTCTCCATCTACCCTCTCAATTAACTCATCCGCATTCGGGCTAAAGAGAAGATTTTTCTTATTCTTTAAATCAATTTTAAAAATCTTTTCCAGAATTACGTGGTTTAAAATAGCCACGTCTAAAGACCTGTAATCCCTGGACTTGTCGGTAATGATCCTATCAGGAATTTTGATATTCTTAAGACGCAAGAGCCAAAATTTTCTATTACCATACATTCCTAAAAGGTGCTCCGTCCTACCACCTCTTTGCATCCGGAAAAAAAACTGCATTTTATCTTTAATCTCTTCTACAAAAAAATACTCCTTGAGCTTAATTCTCAAGCTATCAAATTCTATATGAGAACGAAATTTAAGTAACCGATGAACCGGCATAATCGTAAGGCCGCGAGGATCGGTATTAGTAAAATACGCAAGAATATAGTTATAATCTTTACCCTGCGTCGTGCCTTTGCATTTTTTCTTCATTTGCTCCCTGAACATACAGGCAACCTCATATCGATGATGGCCATCTGCAATGAAGATATTCTCCTCCTTCATCTCAGCTTGGATCCTCTCTAAAATATTCTTATCCTGCAATTTCCACAGTCTATGGTTATTTTTTTCGCTATCGACCAAATCGAGGAAAGGCTTTTTATCATATAAATATCGATTGTAAACTCTTTGAATAATCCGCTTTTTATCTAAAAAAGTGACAAAAATAGGGCTTAAATTTGCTTTCACTTGCTTGATCAGTCGTAATCTATCCTCTTTTGCCTCTAGATGCGTATGTTCATGCCCGAATATAGCCGAATTCCTGTCTTTGAGACGCAATAAAGCTATAAACCCTAGGCGCGTCTTTCTCTCCCCCATAAGATTATACTGATGACTGTAGAAATATATCGCCGGCTTCTCATCCTGAATGAGGATTCTCTTCTTCAGCCAATTTCTAAAGAATTTTCCGGCGCGTTTATATTTATTCTCACCCGGCATATCTTTACCCAAAAGTATATGGGTCAAATTATAAGGGTTGAGTTGATGATAATATTTTTGTCCTGCGGAAGAAATTACATCATAGGGAGGACAGACTACTCGGGAAGGATCTTTGATTCTTTCTTGATTATAAAAAGTCGCTTTAAAAGGTTTTATATTCGTCAACGGTTCACTAATCCTCCAATTAAACTTCCTATACCGTTAAAGAGCATATCCATACCGGAAAAATATCTATATGCAATGAACGTCTGGTGGAACTCATCGGTTATCCCATAAAGCACTCCAAAGAGCGCAGTATAGATGATAACCTTTACAGACTTAATCTTTGGGTAGGTATTTTTTATTGCACGGGCAAAAAACCAGGCTAAGATAAAATATACCAAAAGATGAGCGAATACATCCTGAAATAAAAAAATCGCTGGTATCTCTGATCCGGGTATAGAAGAAAAAATAAATATTGCCAACATGCACAAGAATACTGGTATCCAGCACTTAAGAACAGCCATTACATCCTTCTTTAGCTTTAGGACAGGTAATTGGGGCCTTATCAATATCTTTTTTTTTCGGCTGCTTACGGTAATCGGTTGCGTAAAAACCAGAGCCTTTAAAGATTATCCCTGCCCCGCTTCCAAATAACCGTTTTACTTTTTTATTACACTGGGGACACTTGTTTAAAGGTTCATCGCTCATCTTCTGAGAAACCTCAAACTTATGCTTGCAACTCGTACACTCGTATTCGTAGGTCGGCATCTGTAGATTCCTTTTAAGTGTCAAAGTGTCTAAAAAAATACTCTGATACTCTGACACTTTGATACTATCATTTAAAAGTTCTCTTCATTTTCTCCGTAAAACTCTCTTTGGATCCATTTTCTCCTGATAGCCTGGCAAATTCTTCGATAAGTTTCCTCTGTTGGCCGGTAAGTTTACCGGGTATCTGAACATCTATTCTTACTAACTCATCACCTATTCCTCTTGCGTGTATATCCGCTATACCTTTTTGTTTAAGACGAAATACCTTACCGCTTTGCGTTCCCGAGGGTATTTTCATACTTACTTTACCATTGAGCGTTGGTACTTCTACTTCACCGCCTAATATTGCTTTGCTTAAGCTAACAGAGGTCTCAGTCAATATATCGTTTCCGTGTCTGGTGAATATGGGATGAGGCGTTATTTCTATGATCACGTATAAATCGCCTCTTCCGGATGTACCTGCCTCACCTTCACCCCTGATTCTTAAATTTGAACCAGTATCTACTCCTGGAGGTATCTTAACCTTGATCTTACGGGTTACCTTAGTTCTTCCTTCGCCATTACAATCAGTGCAGAGCTTCTGTATGATTGAACCCTCTCCTCTACAGCCTGAGCAGGTTTGGGCTAATTGAAAGAAGCCGCTAGAAACTACTGTCCTGCCGGAACCTCTACATTGCGGACAAGTTGCTTTTTTAGTCCCTGGCTTTGCTCCGCTGCCTGAACATGTTGAGCATATTTCATAGCGCGGGACAGTGATAGTCTTCTCCACTCCGCTCGCTGCCTCTTCCAAGCTGATTTCTTCGGCTATCTGCAGATCTCTCCCTCTCCTTCGAGCGGAACCTCTGGCACGCTTTCTGCCTCCTCCAAAGATATCAAAGCCCAGGTCACCGAAGATATCATCAAAAATACCTCCCCCTGCGGATCCAAAACCACTCATCCCCTCAAACACGCTGCTAAAATCTGCACCCTTAAAAATATCTTCGTAGGCGTATTTCTGGTCTATACCGGAATGGCCGTACTGGTCATAGAGCGAGCGTTTATTGGAATCGGATAAAACTGCATAGGCCTCGGAGATCTCT
>JBDRMO010000074.1:0-17986 GCA_043812095.1 Candidatus Omnitrophota bacterium
TAGAACTACGGATAGAAGACTGCGAATTAAAATTACCGTATGGGGTTGGCCCGCTCAATCCTATGCCATGCGCCCAGGAATAATTTGTACGCTCAAGATTATCAAGCCTCCTACCTGATTCATATGAAGACCAATTCAAACTATAGCGTAATTTAAAATTGCCTTCCCTCTCTAACTCGCGGCGTAAGATCTCCTCATAGGTAGGAGAATCCGGTTTAGGATATACTCCTAAAAACTCCATGGTCCTGCGCCCGGAATCATCCCATATATGTAAATAGGTATAACCGATGCCCTTTCCGGGAAGCATTAATTCATCAGCACTGTTTCTCTGAACCGTCAGAACTTCCGGCTGGGTGAGTAAAAATCTTCTGATATTATTCGTACGGATTAAAATCGAGCTTCCCTGTGCAATTTCTATCGGTAGAGCAATTTCAAGAAAAGCATCATCCAGATAGATTACCTCCGGCAGTATTTTCCTCCCGGGAACAATCTTTTTTAAACTCACCGGTAACACAGCATTAACTGCCTGAGGATAAATAGCGCGCCTATATTCCATCATCTCCTGCTGAAGCTCTAAAAGATCCAGTATCTCCTTCATCGCACCGACACTTGTTTCTGAGGAAGGAGTAAAATCTGTAGCTAAGAATCTTTCTCTCATTGGCGGTTCGGGACTGGGTGGTTCCGGAAAGACCGTAACTTCTTCTACCATCCGGATATATTTTAAGGCGGGCTCATAACCAGGCTTGACTAATAATGCCTTATTAAATTCATGCAGTGCGTCGGCGTACATTCCCTGGTTATAATACTTCAGACCTATCTCACAAAGATACTCTACTGCTCCGGTATAAGCATAACCGGGCATAATCAAGGAATTTAAAAAGCAAACTGTAAATATGATTACAAGTGTCTTTTTCATCTTAAAGAAAAAAGGATTTTTCAAAAATCCTTTTTTTGTCTGCAGCCGGAAAAATAAACATTTTATTTTAAATCGCCAACCCTGATAACCTCTCCCTTACGTCCTATCTCTAGCTCTAGCTCTTTAACGATTACCGGACCCTTCCCCATATTCGTTTCCGCCAAGGCTTTACCAATATCAATAGTCAGGATCAGGTCATATTTGCCTCTTTCCAGAGGAAGGCTCCAGCTACCGATAAATTTTGCCTTTTCGCCTCCAAATGTATAGACGTTATTAAATTCTCCGCGTGCGAAAACCATGCCCTCTTTATCGATTATATCAAAACTGCCTCCGGCAGTTAAATCAATGTTTCCGGTATTCTGAAAATCTAAACTTACAATTAAATCACTATCGTTTGAATCCCTCTCGATTACCGGGTTATATAATTCTGCCTTCCTCTCAATCGTACCTTCTGCTTCAATATATATCAAACTGCCGACTCTCACAGATATACCAACACCCACTCCTTCAGCCATAGAGTCTTGGGGATCTCTGGTGTGCTCGAAGAATAAAATTGCATAGTGGCCCCCCTTTGCATCCTGGGGAACTCTTACCGTATAATTTACCACCTCTCTGCCAAAAGGTGCCAGGCTGAATTCCGCAGGAACGAAATTAATCCAATCGGCACAGGATAACTCAGTCGTACCGGATGGCTTAAAATCTTTGGATCCGTCTGCCGAAGGCAGATAATACCAATCTTCTAAATAAGCCTTGATATATTTAGAGCGTTCGCTGGGGTTATCTATAATGATTGAACCTGCTTTAGCTGAACCTGGGGCAATGCTTAATCTTATCTTTGCTTGATTGACGCGGACAATAGTCGCTGCCTGCGATGATCCAAAGCATATTAAGATAAACCATAAAACTAACGAAATAAAAAATGAGTTTTTTTTCATATTTATTATAAAGCCATAGTAAAAACCGCCCTCTCTAAACCGCTTGGAAAAAGCGGTTTTTACTATTTGATTAAACTGTATACAAAACAGTCTTTAATTATATCGCTACAATACTTATTGTGACATTACCCACAAATGAACCTGGTGTAATCCCTATAGGAATACCTGTCCAGCCGGTATATGGTGCATCTCCGCTTGCATTGTATCCCGGGATTGAATAATAAGCTTGAATGATCCTCGCTGTTGACGGTGACGGCTCACTGGTATAGATCTGCCTAAAGGTTCCGCTGATCGCATTACCATCAGGGCCTACTGTTGCAGCACCTGGTTTTGCTCCCTGCGGGTTTCCGGTGCTCCATTCATCTGCGGCTGCATAAGCTGGGCTAAGCCTGAAGTAGTTGTTGGTATTAGATATTGATCCGATACCTGTACAGGTACTGCGAACCTCATACCTATTCCCAAAACCCTGAGCATAAAGAATCACAGCATACAGGGTAGGACTATACCAAACCCCCGCATCCTTTGTCAAACCATCTGCCGGATCCACATAGGTGTGAATGAGCTGTCCGAAATCAAGGCTCATAGAAGTAGTGACATTTGTTGAATTCGTCCAGGGGTTTTCATCAGGATCACCATCAAGGATCTTCAGTATAGTCAGATCAACCTCAGCAGCAACAGCCGGTACCGAAGCACTAACACTCAATGACTGACTGGCAGCCGGAGTAGCAAAAGATAGCGATGCCATACCGGTAATCACAAAAGCAAGAGCAATCAAAGAAGAAATTATTTTACGCATTTTTACTTCACCTCCTTTTACTTTATTTTTACATTTTAGCTTCAACATTTCTACACCTCCTTAAGTTAACTACAATTCCGATAAAGAATAAGTGATCCTGGTAGCATAGTCTCCGGATTTTATATTCATCGGACTACTTAATTCATAGACCACACTGAATTTATCGGCAGATCCTTTATTATCTGAGACTAATAAAACCGTATCCCCTTTTGCTACTGCCTGCTTAGCAGCAACTTTTAGCTTGCCTTTCGTATCTACGCCCACAGTCTGAAGCTGAAAATATTCCGCAGGTATCTCATGTCCCTCTTTATCAGTTAGATTTGAATACACGTTCTGGCTTACCTGGTATCTTCTGCCTGTATTGGATTTGACCTCGATAAGCACTTCGTTTACTCTCGGAGGCTCCTTGGGATGAAGATTAGGGAAATCCAGTGTTCCTTTTTTATCCTCCGGAGTAATCATAATGTCAAAAATCTGCTCTATCTCAACTTCTAAATCTAAAGTCCCGATAACCTTCTGCCCTAATCCGATTTTGTCCAGCATATACTGAATACGCGAGGAATAATTCCCTGCCTTCTGCTCTCTACCTGCCAGGCTATAAGTAATTAAAAGGTCACCGTCAAACTCGCCTCCGGGAGTCGAGGAATAAATAGTCTGCTGACGGCTAGATAGAGCTAAAGCCTGATTTATTCCTATACCTTTTGAGGCGCCGCTAACCGTAAAATTTATTTCATCGAGACTAAGTTGATTACCCTCTTTCGATTCCAGGGGGCCGGTTAAAACCTGCGCCATACTAAACAATTTAGTAAAATTACCGTTTATCCTTAGAGAAACACCGGCAGAATTTTTCTCCTGGGTACGTGTACTAAGCAAAACTGTCCTCAAGCTATCAACAGGGACTATTTCAATAGTCTGCCTTGATTCGTCTTCTCGGATATTCAGATAAACATCTAGAATCTCTGTTTCAGACTGCCGAGAGGATCCTATAGGCCTTAAAGTAAAAGCAATCTTTCCGTAATAATACCCGGGTGAAATCTCTTCGCTGTTGACTATTCCATAAACTAATGTAAAGCTATCCGCAGAACCCGTAGAATTAGAAACATATAGTACCTCGTCAAACCTGACCGGGCAATCATTCGTCGGCACGCGTAAATTACCGAATCTATTCGTTCCGCTTAATCCTCTGACTACAAAATTATCCCTGATTACCTCACTGGGATTATCCCGATTCTCCAGGGGAGTGATCAGGCTATGAACCACTTCGTATTGAGTATTGACATCGCTATTTACCGAAATCGTCAGGCCTTTATGATGATCGTCCGGAGTCAATTCTAATTTATACCCTCCCTCAGTAGGCCTCAAAGTAAGATCAAATATATCAGCCCTGGCTATAGATAAAGGAGAACATAAAAATACGCCAAAAGAAGCAAGAATAGAAAATATTTTACTTAATTCTTTCATGACATCTCCGTATTTCATTATAATACCCCAATTAAAAGTTGTCAATAAACAAAAAACCGGATTGACCCCTATCAATCCGGCTAAATCTCGTGGCAATTTCCCTCTCCTCCAAAAGGGAAATGCCGGAATTACTTCTCAAAACCTTGCTTTAAGTATACTATATTTTCATTCGTTTGTCAAGCCCAAAACTCCTTGTTAATCAATAGGTTACATAAATTAACTTACGGATTACATACATTATTTCCGGTTGCGACTAAGTTTATTTTTAAAGAGTGCATATAGAGAATCAAAAACAGTCTTTGATTCAGCACTGCGTACATGCTCCCCTTCATTCTGCAAAAAAATTTCTCATTCTGATCCTTTGATCTTTTTTCTTTCAACACGTACAAGTAAGGCTCCGGTTTATCGATATTATTATTATTTACCTCTTTTACCATATAGACGAAATGCCGACGGATAATGCTGCGTATGCCATCCCGATCAATAATCTCTGAGCTGGCGATCTTCCGCTTTGTCCTATCACTTGAGGTATGGTTTTTAAAGAATAGATCTCTCATCTTATCTCCCGTCTGACAAAATAATAATATTTTAAACCGGGTTGCATTAAATTTTATTCATCCTCCTCCAGGCAGCAACCCGGTTATCCCCTTCAGTTAAATGGCTGGTGGGGAGAATCTTAATTAATACTTTTATAAAGATTTTAAGAACATGATATAAAAAAATCTAACTTCTGATTAAGTATACCATCTCTTCCTACCTCTTTTCAAGTCTATCAGGGAGTAAAAAGAAAGCGTTTTCTATTGCTTCTTAAAAGAAGTACGATTCTCCTGGCCTTGCAATATCCTGATAATATTTACCCTATGCCGGATGATCACAACAGCCGAGAGCAAAATAGTAAATAGCACTAAATTTTTATTTTGAACGAAAAGATAAGTATATAGCGGTATTAACGCAGCAGTCAGGATCGAAGCTAAGGAAACTATTCTTGAGCTTAAAAATACCGCTAGCCAAGTTAGAACTGATAAGATCAAAATCAGTTTCAAACCGGATATCTTAAGCGATAATCCTAATAATACACCCAAAGATGTAGCTACCCCTTTTCCGCCATTGAATCTCAAAAATATTGTCCAGATGTGCCCGCATACACAACTTAATCCCAAAATAATCAGTAATGTCTCTACAGAGGAATGCGTAAACCTTGGAATTAGAATATTCCCAATTACAAAAACGCAGAAAAATCCCTTAAGCATATCCAGAAAGAGAACTGTTAATCCCACTCTCTTCCCTAATACCCTGAGCGCATTAGTAGCGCCTATGTTGCCTGAGCCGAATTTACGGATATCTATATTTTTAATAACCCTGCCGAAAATATACGCTGTCGGAATTGAACCGATCAGATAACTAATGACTATTCCTGGAATTATCCAAAGCATATAGTATCCTAAACCCCTTCTTTATATAGTCTATCCCGGAGAAAACCGTAAAGAATACAGCCGGCCACCAGATATAATATACATATTTGAATTGCAAAAGCAGAGCAATTACTGAGGCCATCTGAAAGGTAGTAGTAAGCTTACCCCATCTGGTAGAGTGAATATCTATATTCTCTTTAACCAAGAAAATTACCAAAGCCCCTAATAAAATAATCGCGTCTCTGCTGATTACTATAAAGGTAATCCAAAAAGGAAACTTCAGGGGCAGTTTACTGGCCTGTGAAAGAAAAATAAACGCACTCATTAACAGAAGCTTATCCCCCAGCGGATCCAGCACTAGGCCGGCTTTAGAAACCAGTTTTGATTTTCTGGCAATATAACCATCTACTGCGTCTGAGATCACGCCTAAAATAAAGATAACTAAAGCTACTAACCGCAGATAATCTTTCTGCGGTGAATAGTAAATTAGGCTTGCGATAAAGAAAGGAACGCTGAGTATTCTAAAGGTAGAAATTTTATTAGCTATATTCATCTATTTACTCTGATACTTTGACGCCATGACACTCTGAGACTATTTTATAATCCTTATCCGCTTAGGCGGCCAGTAGATTACCAGGGCTTTACCCAAAATATCCCCCCTCGGTACAAATCCCCAATACCGGCTATCCTTAGATGATGCGGAATTATCCCCTAAGACAAAGTAACTGTCATCTGGGATAGTTACCTTATTGCCTTCCCTCCCAAAACCACCGTAGTTATAGTAGAAATTCGTGCCGAAGATAGATTCTAGACTCGGTTTGCCATTAATAAAGATCGAACCATTCTTGATCTCTACTGTTTCACCGGGCAGACCAACCAATCTCTTGATAAAATCCTTCTTTCTGTCCTGCGGATATATAAAAACGATAACGTCACCTCTGACGGGATCTCTTAACGCAGGCAATCTAATTCCGGTAAAAGGCACCTTTGCTCCGTAAATAAATTTATTTACCAGTATTATATCCCCTTCTAAAAGTGTCGGGCGCATAGAACCTGTGGGTATCTTGAATGCCTGTACTACAAATGTGCGCACGATCATCGCCAGGATAAAGGCGATTACAATAGACTCAACCCATTCACGAATCACTGACTTCTTACTGATACTCATATTTTTAATACCTCCAAAAATGCCTCCTGAGGAATCTGAACCTTGCCAAAACGTTTTAGCCTCTTCTTCCCTTTCTTCTGCTCCTCCCATAGTTTTCTTTTACGGGTAATATCGCCTCCATAGCATTTAGCCGTAACGTGTTTTCCTACAGCACGGATCTTTTCAGATGCTAAAATCTTACCTCCCTCCGTCGCTTGAACGCTAACCTCAAATACTTGACGAGGAATCAAATCTTTCAATTTCCTGGTCAAGGCCCTGGCCTTACTGATCACCTTATCTTTATGCATCAGTGAAGAAAAAGCATCGCAAATTACTGAATTTAACATTACATCTAGTTTGACTAAATCGCAGGGGAAATAGCCTTGGAATTCGTAATCTATGGAACCGTACCCTCTGGTAAGAGATTTTATCCGATCATAAAAATCAACAATGATCTCGGATAAGGGTATTTCAAACACCAGCTTCACCCTGTCCTCTCCGAGATAATCACTAGACTTAAAAGAACCCCTGCGAGACTTAGCCAGTTCACAAACCAAATCTATCGTATCAATAGGAATGATTACCAGCAACGTCACGTAAGGCTCTCGTGCCTCTTCTATATCCTGCACAGACGGTAATTTTGCCGGCGTATCTACTTCTATAAAATCTTCATTTTTTGTCTTTACCTTATACACTACATTGGGTACGGTCAATATCAGATTTAAATCGTACTCTCTCTCCAAACGCTCCTGGACTATCTCCATATGCAGCAGCCCTAAGAATCCGCATCGAAACCCCATACCGAAAGACTGGCTGTTTTCAGGCTCGGCAACAAAGGAAGCATCGGAAAGCTTCATCTTCTCCATTGCCTCCCTTAAGTTTGCGAAGTCACCAGGGTTTACCGGATATATACCGCAGAATACCAACGGTTTTAATTGTCGGAAACCGGGCAAAGCTTCTTTACAGGGATTCTTGATATCGGTCATTGTATCTCCAATTAAAATCTGGCGGGGATCGCGTATGTTTGCCGTAAAATAACCTACCTCACCGCAGGATAAAGAATCAACCTGGGAATATTGCAGATTTTTAAAAACACCGATCTCTTCTATTTTATGTGTCTCTTTTGAATGCATCAGTTTTGCCTGGGTATGCTTATCCAGCTTTCCCTCTACAACCCTGACAAAGATTACCGCACCTTTATAATTATCAAAGCGACAGTCAAAGATTAATGCCTTCAGGGGATTATGCGCCTCTCCTTGAGGATGCGGGATATCTTTAGTGATCCTCTCTAATATTTCTTTTACACCCGTACCTTCCTTAGCGGAAACCAGAATTATATCTTCATCTCTGAATCCTAAAACATCAACTATCTGTCTCCTGACGCGGGCAACATCTGCGCTAGCTAAATCGATCTTATTTATTACCGGTATCACCTTTAAACCATTGTCGCGGGCAAGGTAATAATTCGCTACTGTCTGAGCTTCGATGCCCTGTCCGGCGTCTATAACCAACACCGCTCCCTCGCAGGCAGCTAATGACTTGGATACTTCATAGGTAAAATCAACGTGACCGGGAGTATCAATAAGGTTTAAGATATATTCTTTACCGGAATCAGCCTTATATGCTAACCGCACCATCGAAGCCTTGATTGTGATTCCACGCTCTTTCTCTAAATCCATATCATCCAGGAGCTGATCGCCTTTATGCTTCCTGTCTATCGCTCCGGTCAGCTCCAACATCCTATCGGCCAAAGTTGATTTACCGTGATCGATATGCGCGATAATGCTAAAATTACGGATTATCTCTTTCATTCATTCTAACCTAATTTCTGATCTCCTCAAGCAGCATATCTGCAACTTCGCTGATTGTCATCTTAGTTGTATCTATGCAAATTGCATCCTCGGCTTTTTTTAGAGGTGCGATTTTACGCGTGGAATCAACTGTATCTCGATTATGGATATCCGATTCTACGTCACTCAAACTTGTATCCTGTCCGGAATCTTGCAATTCTTTATGACGCCGCCTGGTCCTCTCGCTAAAGTTTGCATGCAGATAGAATTTTTTATCAGCTTCGGGGAATACCACTGTACCGATATCCCTTCCATCTAAAACGCAATCTCGCTGCCGGCCTAAAGCCCTCTGTAATTCTGACATCACCTCTCGCACCTCCTTAATCTTGGCAATATCAGAGACGAATCTGCTGATATACGGCTGCCGTATATCTTTGGAAACGTCTTTGCCATCAAGTAATATTTTTAAAGAAAAATCGCAATTATTTACAAGATCAATGACGGTACTCTTGGCGATCTCGATGATTCGCACTGTGTCTTCGATATCAACCTTCTCTCTTAGAACTTTCAGAGTCAAAGCCCTGTACATAGCGCCGGTATCAATATAAAGAAAGCCCAGTTTCTGGGCTACTATTTTAGAGACTGTGCTCTTACCGGCACCAGCAGGGCCATCGATGGCAATAATCATGCTTAATCTAAACTAACCCTCTTCTTTTTGGCAGTGCTTAGTATCGAAACGAGATGGCGCTTATCGTTTGTCTCTATCGCTAAGTTTATCTTTGATAAGTTATGCTGAAATACTTTTATGCTACGAGAAATATTATTTTTATTGCTAAAGATTATATCTGTCCTAAGTTCGCCTCCTGATGAAGCGATACGCGTAGTATCCTTTAGTCCGCTAGCGGCAAATTTTAAATACCTGCCAGGTATAGCTCCCATCAACGAAAAAGCTGCTATATGCGGCAGATGGCTGACAAAAGACAAGATCTTATCATGTTCCTCTGGACTCAACAATATCGTTTTTGCGCCCATCTCTTGCCATAACATACGGATCTGACTCAGGGATTTTGTTTTAGTTGACTTTGTAGGAGTCAATATACATAACGAATCTTTAAACATCCCGACACAGGCATTTGCAATATGTTGTTTCTCCGAACCGGCTAAAGGATGACTCCCGATATAATGAGGAAATAATTTTTCAAGACGGCTGGCGATCGCTCTCTTTGTGCTCCCTACATCAGTAACAATGCAATCTTTTCTAACTAATTTAGAAACTAAAGGAGCAAGATTAATGATTGTCTCTACGGGTGTCGCGAAGATTAAAAGATCGGCGTCCTTCACAATCTCCAATGACTGAGAGCCTTTATCTATCGCACCGCTTCTTTTTGCCAGCAATAGATTTTTTTTTCTACGGCTCACCCCCACAACCTCTTTTGCCAATTTCCTTTTCTTGATGATTTTTGCCATTGAACCGCCGATTAATCCGATTCCGACTATAGCAACTTTATTGAACTTTTTCATGCTAAATCGTCCTCCCGACAGATTCAGCTATTGACTTTAGTTCTTTCATTAAGATTGAAAAATTAGAAGGCAATAACGATTGTGCTCCGTCAGATACCGCATCTTCCGGATTGATATGTACTTCAATCAATAAGCCGTCAGTCCCGGCTGCAACCGCTGCCCTGGAAAGTGGAGGCACTAATCCCCACTTACCGGCTGCGTGCGATGGATCAACAACTATTGGTAAATGCGATAGTTCTTTTACGCAGGGAACCGCACTAATATCTAGAGTATTACGGGTGAGATCCTCAAATGTCCGGATACCCCGCTCACATAATATTACATTAAAATTCCCTTCTGCTAAAATATACTCAGCAGACATAAATAACTCTTTGACCGTAGAGGACATCCCGCGTTTCAATAAGACCGGTTTCTTAGTTTGTCCTACCTCTTTTAGTAAATTAAAATTCTGCATGTTCCGGCAGCCGATCTGTAAAACATCTACGTAACTGGCGACTAATTCTACATCGCGAGTATCCATAACTTCACTGACGGTAACCAAGCCTAGATCACCTGCGACTTTATGCAAATGTTTCAAAGCCTCTTTTCCCAACCCTTGAAAGCTATAGGGAGAAGTGCGTGGTTTAAATGCACCGCCGCGCAGTACGGTTGCACCGGCATTTTTTACTTCTGAGGCTATCTTCTCTAACATCTCTAAATTTTCAACCGTGCAGGGGCCTGCCATAACAACTAACTGTTTCCCCCCGATCTTTACACCTTTACCCAGATCAATAATCGAACCCTCAGGCTTAAAAGTCCGCGAGACCAGCTTGTAAGGTGCCAAAACCGGCATCACCTTCTCTACGCCGGCAAAGGCCTCAAGCGGGGTAACCCGTAATAAGTCTTCCGGACCGATCACTCCGATGATCGTACGCTCTTCTCCTTTTGAAATATGAGTCTTAAGCCCGAGTTTACCTACTTTTTCTACGATATGATCTATCTGCTCTTGTGTCACATCCGGCTTTAAAACTATAATCATAAAAACCTCCGCTGTTTTCTACAGCTACAATACCTCTTTTAACGCCTTAATGAACCTCTCGTTCTCTTCGCGCTTGCCGACAGTTACGCGGATATAATTCTTCAGTCCGTATTGTTCCATATCCCTAACAATCACCCCTAACTTTAGCATATCCTTAAATACATCTACTCCCTCTCGGCCGACATCGATCAGGATAAAGTTAGAAACGCTGGGCAGATAGATTAGTCCTAATTTTCTAAGCGCAGAGTATAGATACCTCTTCTGCTCCAAGATTAACTTCCTTGATCTTTGTAAGAATTTTTTATCATCCAAAGCTGCAATTGCCCCTATCTGAGCTAGTGTATTTACATTAAAAGGCTGCCTCGCCTTTTCCATAGAAGAAATGATCTCCTGATTGGCTATGGCATAACCGACCCTTAATCCCGCAAGGCCATAAGCCTTAGAGAAAGTTTTTAAAACTATGACATTGTTATTTTTTATGTATTTTAGGCTATTCGGAAAATCATTGACATCAATAAAGGTATCATATGCCTCATCCAGCACCAATACTACATCAGGAGGCAGATTTTTGATAAAATCTTCAAGTTCATACTTTGTGATGTAGGTGCCTGTCGGGTTATTAGGGTTAGCGATAAAGATTACCTTGGTTTTCTTATCGATACTTCTTCTCATCGCCTCTAAATCATACTTAAAATATTTTAAAGGTATTCTCTTCACCTCTCTGCCGATAGTCTTGGCGATAATCTCGTACTCTAAGAAAGTAACACTAGCGGTGAGCACGTTTTCATCCTCTTCGACAAAGGTTTTAATAATGATGTCGATTAATTCATCCGAACCATTACCCAATACAATATTCTCTGGTTTTAACCAGAGACGTCCGGCTAATTTTCTCTTCAGATAAAAACCGCCCGAATCAGGATAGCGATTAATCGATTCCAGACCCTTTCTAATCGCAGCCCTGGCCTTAGGCGATGAACCCAAAGGATTCTCGTTTGAAGCAAGCTTAATCACCTTCTTAAGACGCAGCTGCCTCTTAATTTCTTCTATTGGCCTGCCTGCCACATAGGGTTTTATATTCAATATATTTTTTCTGGTTAATTCTTTCATTAATTGCTCACTCTCCGATGGGATAGGATCCTAATACCTTGAGAAATGTACATTTACGTTCAAGTAACCTCAATGCCTTCTTGATTCCCGGGTTTTGATGATGCCCCTCTAGGTCAACGAAGAAATAATAATCCCAGGCCTTCTTTTTTGAAGGCCTAGATTCTATTTTGGTGAGATTAATTTTATAATTTTTGAAGGCAGAAAGCATATTATATAGCGCTCCTACCCTATCTTTAATCGAAAATAAAATAGAGGTTCGGTCATGACCTGTCTGCTCGACTTCAGTCCTGCCGATCACAAGAAATCTTGTTCTGTTATACGGGGCATCTTCAATATCAGCAGCTATGACCTTTAAATTATACACCTTAGCAGCTAATAAGGAGGCGATACCGGCGCTGTTCTTCTCCTTAGTCGCGTATTGCGCAGCACGTGTAGTGCTAGATACTTCTATTTTGTCAGCGCAAGGCAGGTTGGTCTGAAGCCAGATCTGACACTGTCCGAATACCTGCGGGTTAGAATAAATCCTCTTAATTTTATTCTTGGGGCAATTTGCCAACAGATTATGGGAGACATCGAGAATTATCTGGGCACAGATCTTCAGGTCCGAATCGACAAACATATCCAAGGTATGACTCACTGCTCCCTCAATGGAATTTTCAATCGGCACTACTCCGTAATCAGCGGCGTTTCTTTCTACTTCCAAGAAAACATCGCTAATATTATTACAAGCAACATATTCTATCTGTGAACCAAAACGTTTTAAGGCAGCCAAATGAGTGAAAGTAGCCTCGGGCCCTAAGAATGCTATTTTTAAGGGCTTCTCTAAAGCAAGGCTGGAAGACATCACCTCACGATAGATAGATTCTAACCCTTTTTTAGTCAATGGCCCCTTATTAATAGCGCTGACCTTATGAAAAACCGCCCTTTCCCGGTCCGGTGAGTAAATACTTGCTCCACTTTTATGTTTTATCTTAGCGATGCTTAATGTAATCTGCGCACGTAGATTAAGCAAATTAATTATTTTCTTATCAAGAATATCAATTTTTTTGCGTAGGGTCTTCAGGTTCATTTGTTACCTCCGTTAACTCTCGATTTGTTGAATCCGAGTTTTCTATATTTTTTTCCTCTGCTAAAGCTTGAAAATCCTCTACTTTGGGCAGCTCCTCTAATGATTTGAGGCCGAAATATTCTAAAAATTGTCTGGTAGTACCGAAAACAAAAGGAGAACCAAGCGCTTTCTTTCTACCGCAAATGCGTATCAGGGCCTTTTCCACAAGATTTTTCATTACTCCGTCTACATTTACATTCCTCAATGATTCAATCTCAAGCTTTGTCACCGGCTGCTTATAGGCAATAATCGCCAAAGTCTCTAAGGCCGGTTTCGAAAGTTTTTCGGTTTGGCGCCGTTTAAAAAATTTCTTTAAAAATGAGGCATAATCAGTCGCAGTTACCATACGGAAACCGCCTGCGACCTCAACAATTCGTACACCGCGTTTAGACCGTTCGTATTCAGATTTCAGCTCTTCGATTTTTTCGCGGATCTCGGTTGTCGGCAGAGCATCTAAAGCAATCCGGATCTGCTCCAGCGTCAGAGGTTTTTCACTAACAAATAGTAAAGCTTCAATTACGGACTTAGCGTTATCTTCTGCCATAATTCAACCTACTTTCTTCTGTTTATAAACAACATTTAATAAATCTTCTGTAGTTTGTATATTAGAAGATGACTCCAGCGCTTTCTTGATCATTACCGAGGCCTCGGATTTCTTATATTCTAACTGCATAAGTACGGATAATGCCTCTTGGGCTATATCGCTCCTCTTTGCGTCAATCTTTTTTGTAGCGGTATCCTGAATAAGGCCAAATTTGCCGACTTTATTTTGAAGCTTAGCTACTATCTCTCTTGCTCTCTGTTCACCGATACCGGGCAGGGATTTTAAAAAACTGATATCTTGATCATCGATTGCTTTGGCAATCTCAGATATAGGCTTATTCAACGCTTTGACTGCCGCTCGCGGCCCGATACCGGAAACCGTAATAAATACTTCAAAAAAATCTCTCTCTACAGCATTTAGGAAGCCGATCAAAACGGGACTACTCTTCGATGGTTCAACCTGATAATAATGAAAGGTAATCAGGCTGATCATATCATTCTTATTAATACCTTCATCCAGACGCTGCATAACGGTTGGAGGAATTAAGACTTCGTAACAGAAATTACCCGTTTCTAAAACTAGGCAGTTTGAGTTTCTCTCAATTATTTTACCTGTAATCCCTGAGATCATATCCTAACCTTACTGATGTAGCTGTGCGCTATAGCTAATGCCAAGGCATCAGTAACATCATTATATTTCGGCAATTTAGTTAACCCCATGGTGCTAGCTACCATCCTCTGCACCTGATACTTAGAGGCGAGACCTTTCCCCACGATTGCTTTTTTTACCCTTGTAGCCGCATATTCAACTAAAGAAATATCCTCTCTGGCGCAAGCAAGACAGATTACTCCCCGTGCCTGACCTAAAATAAATGCGGTCATCGGGTGCCGATAATGCGCATATAACTTCTCTAATACCATTACATCCGGATTAGTATCGGATATCAGTTTAGTTACTGCTTGATAAATTCTGTTCAGCCTTTTAGTCAGTACTTCTTTAGCGTTAGTAGTAACAATTCCTGCCTCTAATAAACTTATTGAATTTATCTTTGTTTCGATAACGCCGTATCCTGTAACCGTTAAAGCAGGATCGATCCCTAATATCCGCATTTTTAATTATTCTGAAGTCACCTCTTCTAAAATCTCATCCGGTATATCAAAATTTGCGTAGACCTGCTGCACATCATCATGATCTTCCAGCGCCTCAATTAACCCTAAAAGCTGTTTGGCATTATTGGCCGCAACTTTAATCAGGGAAGAAGGAATCATTGTCACTTCCGCAGTCTGACATGTTATGCTCTTCTCCTGGACAGCATCTTTTACCTTCTCAAAATCTCCGAGTGCAGTAATGATCTCATAATTTTTATCATCAGACTTAAAATCTTCTGCGCCGGCGTCTAAAACGATCGACATCAACTCCTCTTCTCCGATCTGACCCTTATCAATCAGGAGATATCCTTTTTTAGTAAACATCCAGCTAACAGAACCGCTACCGGCCATATTACCGCCTTTTTTAGACATAATATTACGCAGTTCTGCGGTAGTACGGTTCTTGTTATCGGTTAAAGCCTCGATATAAATTGCTACACCCGCAGGGCCATAAGCTTCATAGGCAACATTCTCGTAAGTAATACCCGGCAGCTCACCCGTTCCGCGCTTGATCGCTGTCTTAACATTATCAGAAGGCATATTCGCCTCTTTTGCCTTAGCGATCACCGCACGCAATCTGGAATTGGTGTCCGAATTGCCTCCTCCCTCGCGGGCAGCAACTGTAATCTCTTTGATAATTTTAGTATAGACCGCTCCTTTTTTTGCGTCTGCTGCATTCTTTCTTGATTTATTTGTTTTCCATTTCGAATGGCCTGACATTTCTGCTCCTCCTCTGATTATTATTGTAACAAAACAGGATAGGTAAAATAAGCCGGGTTCTGTTTTGATACCTGCCTGCCGCTAGGCAGACGATTATCCGCATCTTAGTGATCATTTCTCTAATCCACCTGATTGCTCTGGTGTCTTTTGCAGTCAACCCGAGATTTAAAAACGCGCCGGATGAAGCGCTCATCTCTTATTTGACCTTGCTCCGCGTAGAGATTACCTCGTTTCACCCTTCCGCTTATGGCGGAAGACTCGTCTCTGTGGCTCTTTGCGGATGAATCGGTTAAGATATCCATCCGCAGTCCCGAGCGTCTTTCGATTACTCTTAAGACGCATAGGGAAATCCGCCTCGAAAATTAATTCGAGGGATGGGCATTACCCACTACGCTCACCCTCTGGAGCCCGGACTTTCCTCCCCCGTATGAGGGGCAACCACTTTTTACCTATCCTGCCAAAGAACTATTTCTTTAGTTTTTCCTTTACCGCTTTACTCGCTAACTTATCAGCCCCGCGATTATCACTACGAGGTATATTATTTATTAAGACTCTTTTAAAACCCGAAAGAAGATGTCTGGCTTGATTATAAAGAATCAGTATATTAGGATTCTTTACTTTGTAAACTTTATTCAGCTGTCTGCAGAGAAGCTGACTATCGCTGTTTATCTTTAGAACCTCTGCTTTCAGTATTAAGGCCTCCTCTAAAGCATAGATCAAAGCAGTATATTCGGCAACATTATTTGTCGCATCTCCGATATACCTGGACAGATTCCTTATCGTCTCTCCGTCCTGGCAAATAACTACACCTATGCCGCTGGGCCCGGGATTCCCCTTCGAGGCTCCGTCGATGTAAATCTCAATCTCCTTCATCTATATATAAAATTCTATTGCATATTTCACAGGTAATTATTCTCTCATACATCTTTATCAGATTTACTACCTGAGGCGGCACTGACATATTACATCCCTTGCAGGAATCATCTTTTACCATGACTATTGCCAAACCATCGCGGTTCTGCAGTATCCTTTCGTATTGCGTAAGTACTCTCGCTTCTATACCTACTAGAGCCTGTTTCCTTTGCGCCTCTAGCTGCGCCAGGCGATCATCAATCTCCTTAATCCTAATCTCAACCCTACTCTTGCTTTCATTAAATCCCTTTTCTTCCTCTTTTAGCCTCTGTTTTTCCTGCTCAATTTCATTTTTCCCCTTATCGGCTTCCTCGAATAATAATAAAATTTTGTCTTCAATCACAGAGGAATCAGCTTTATTATTATTAATCTCCTCCAGCATCGTCTGATATTCTTTATTAGTCTTTAAAGAGTACAGTTGAGATTGTAACTTCTTGGCATTCTCTTCCTTAGAAGCCAGCTCTCCCTCATGTTCTTTTCTCTTTACTTGGAGCTCCTGTGATTTTTTTTCTAAATTTAATAAATGCTCTTTTTTTTCCTCAAAAGCAACCCTCAATGCCTCTATTTCTTTTGGCTTAGATTCTTTTTCTTCTTGAAGAGCATAAATTTCTGTATCAATGGTCTGCAGTTTTACCAAATTATTGATCTGCGACTTGAGTTCAGCCATAAACGATTCAGCCTTATCCTTTCTTATGGTGGGCATTAGAGGACTCGAACCTCTGACCTCGTGCATGTGAGGCACGCGCTCTAACCGACTGAGCTAAATGCCCTTATCACTCTGTTCAAAACTGGGCCCAGAAGGGTTCGAACCTCCGACCAAGTGATTATGAGTCACCTGCTCTTCCACTGAGCTATGGGCCCCAAGCTAAAGGTATATATTACTATTTTATTGCTGTTTTAGCAAGGTAAAATTGTGCAGAAATCACCTAAATTGCCCCCTCCCAAAAAGAGCTCTTTCTACCTTCATTTTGGCTTTGCCATTCGACTTCGCTTAGGGTTCAGCTTTAGTAAACTTTAGAGTTACCTAAATTTCTTCCATACTTTAGCAAAATACGCATGAAGAAGCAAAATTATAACTATAACTTATTATGCCAAACTAAACAACTGTTGTTTTCGATTTTCCCTTCCAGGGCTAGCCAATCTTGGCCATCTAAAAGATCACGGCACCCTGGAGCATAATATACTATACGAATTTTCCGTGGATTGGTAATCAGGGAATCTTTAATGTTATTAACTACTTTCGCTAATGTTAATTTACCGAAAGGATTATATATGAAAAATATGTTTCCCGCATCTACATTAAAGTTAACGACATCTTCATTAATAAATTCTATGGGCGTCCTATTCATCTTTAAATTTTTATTATTTTGCCTAGCAATATCTATTAAATTTTTGTCTAATTCGATACCGATCACTTTCTTTAATCTTTTTAAAGCTACAAAAAATACCAC
>JBDRMO010000075.1:0-4172 GCA_043812095.1 Candidatus Omnitrophota bacterium
GCGATTTCTGCCGCCCGGCAATCGTCAGAAGTAACCTCGATAATCGTACCCATGATGATCCGGTTATTCTTATAGAGCTTCGGATTCTGGCATCCGCACAACAACAAAACTATAAATAAAAGTTTTATGCTTCTATTCATTTTTTTATACTCTGCTAATTCCCGAGTTCCTCCAGCACTTCATTCTCAGGATCGAGCTCTTTTACCTGATTAAGATAATAATTGTATTTCTCCTGCTGGCCATGCTTTCTGTAGGCTTGGGCAAGGCGGGCTTTGACAGTAGCAAATCCTGGGGCAATTTTCTCTGCTAATTCCAACTCCTTTATCGCTTCCTCTAAGTTACCTCCGAAGAACGCAGGTGCGAGAAGATAAAATGTTCCCAGCCCCAGGTGTACTTCAGGTAAATCCGGAGCTAATGCTTGTGCTTTTAAAAAATAGCTCTTGATCTGTGTACCGTATTTTATCTTGCTGATTAACCATCCTCTTTTACTGCGCTTGCTATTGATCGATCCCAGCATCATATATATCAAAGCTAGATTATCCTTATCGTGGCAACCGCGCTTCAAGATCTGATTTAATAAATCTTCAGCTTGCTCTAGTTTACCGTCATTGTATCTGATATAGGAAAGGCTGATCAAAGCGGGAATGGAAAAATTATCTCTAAGTAAAATTCCATTTAATATCTCCTCCGACTCTTGAAAATCCCGCCTTCTCCTTAAAACCTCTGCTTTACCCCACAAGGCTACAAGATCATCCGGATCCTGTTCTAGCCTCTGCTTAAAAACCACTAAGGCCAGCTTATCTTCCCTAACCCTCAGTAGTTCTAATCCTTGTTCTAAACTAAAACTTTGCTTATCTTCTAGAGAAGGTGTTAGTAAACAGGCCCTTCTCTTATCGGCATTCAAGGACCATAAGAATCCTCCTGAACATATAATAACTAATAAAATTAACAGTAATCTCTTCATATTTATAGTGACGTCTTTGTAGCCGTTCGGAAGCCGTCACCAGCTCTGTTCGCAAGGGTGCCCCTTTCAGGGGACACCCTTAGCTTCAGTTACAAAAACGTCCCTCGATTGGATCAGGGACAGACTTAGCTTTGGGTAGAAAAACGTCCCTTAAGGTTTTATGGATAATGCGTAGCTTGATTCAATAGTTTTTACCAGGTCGACTAAAAGAGAGTTCACCGGTACGGGAATGCCTAATTCCTGGCCCTGCCTTACAACCACTCCGTTAATAAAACCTATCTCTGTACGTTTCTTCCTTAAGACATCCTGCAGCATGGAAGATATATTAGTCGCGGTTGCCTCACAGACAGCCTCTACCTTTGCCAGAGGGTCATCATAAATCAACTTTATTCTTTTCCTCTTAGCTACCCGGGTCGCTTCTGATACTGCGGCCTGTAAGATCCTGCGCGTCCCTTCAAACTCAGGAAGCCTGCCGTTATGAAGATAGGTGAGAGCAGTCAAGGCATTAATCCCCACATTAATAATTAACTTTGACCACAAGAGCCCTTTTATATCGCGTGACAACTTAGTGGTTAACCCTACTTTATTAAAAATCTCGCGTATTGAACGCAGCTTAACGGAGATTTTCTTATCAGCCCGGCCGATTACCGTTTCCCCACGTCCTGCATGCCTGATATGGCCGAGATCAAGCAGAGTGGCGCCCTGGCTGGTAACACCGCCGATAACCTTATCCTGCCCTACCACCTCGCTAATAATCTCAATATTGCCAATGCCATTTTGCACCGTAAGCACAGCCGTATTTTCCCCCACCAAAGGCCTTGCCGCCGTGATTGCCGACTTCGTATCATAAGATTTTACAGCAATAATTACTAAATCTACTTCGGAGATTTCTTTTGCGTTATCCGTAGCCTTAACTCCTGTCTTCCAACTCCCGCTGATACCTTCGATTTTAATGCCCTGCTGGGTTAGTTTCTGCGCGCGTTCCTTGCTTTTATCCAAAATCCAGACTTCTTCCTTTGATTTAGAAAGGTAGGCCGCTAATAAACAACCCAAAGCACCCGGACCGACTATGGCTATCTTCATCTTATCCCTCCGCCTAAACTGTAACCTCTATTTTATTTAAAACCCTCTGCGATTTAAGCTCTTTGCCTAGATGGAAGTTCAAAAAAGACTCTAAGATCAGATCTAACTCTTTTTTGATTTGCGGATTCATACCCAGATTAAGGATTTTTCTAAAATCATTTTTTTCAATATGCAGAATTGAAGCCACCGTCCCGCGGAAAATAACCCGGCTACTCAAGTCTTTATTATAACATTTTGCACAAAGTAAACCTCCCAATACAAGACTAAACTTACACTGCCCCAACACCCTATCGGCGCAGATAACACAAGAGTCAAAATGAGGTTTAAATCCCGAAAGCGCTAATATCTTAATTTTAAAAATAGTTAGTACCTTATGCGGATTATTCGTAACCTTCAGCTCCCTTAAACAATCCATACTCAAATTGAATACTTCTTCATTTTTATCTTCCGGCGGCATAATCGCATCCAGTAATTCCATCATAATGCTGCAGATACCTGTCTTAATGACGTTCGCACGGACACTGTCAAAATTATCTATCAGATCGCATTGGCTTACCAAATGTAGGGCAGATTTGATCTTAGGATAAAATATAATTTCATTATACGAGAACGGTTCTAAACTGCTGGCGAACTTACCGGGCTCACTCCTGATCCCTTTTAATATTCCGCTAAACTTCCCGAAATTTCTGGAATAGAAATTCGCTATTATCGAGGTCTCCCTAAAATCTCGCTTATGTATAACTATGGCTTCGGTTTTTTGTATCGGCATATGATTTAAGTGATTTTTCCTTTCTTAAAGAGTTTTTAGGATCTGCCTGGTTTTCTGCTCCATCCTCTTTCTTTGCTTCAGAGTGCCGTCGTCATAACCTAAGAGATGAAGCAATCCGTGAACTACGTACATATGTATTTCATATAAAGGATCAGTCTTAAAAATCTTTGAATTCGAGAGTGCGGTATCCGCTGAAATGATTATATCTGCGAAAAGCTTCTTTTCTGTATCATAGGTCTCTGTAAGATCGAAACTTAATACATCGGTCGGCCCACTCTTACCCAGATACAACCGGTTAAGCTGCTTAATCTTTTTATCGGATACAAAACAGATATTGATTTCACCGGACTTTTCTTTACTTTGCGAAGAGAGAACCTTAAGTGTGGTTTTCTTTATTGTTCTCCGATCGATGGGAATCGTCTTTTGGGAGTTTTTTATTGTTACTTTCACCTTTGGGCTTCTCAGGATAGGTTATACGGCTGTGGTAGATGCCGCCTAATAAACGGATAAATACCTCTGCAATCTTCTCGAGATTTTTTAAAGTCAAATCGCATTCATCAAGCTGCCCGTCAATGAATTTATTATTAATAATCTTGTGTACTACCTCGCTGATCTTTGGCGGAGAAGGTTCCTTCAATGCCCGGGTAGCTGCTTCAACAGAATCTGCAAGCATCACAATCGCCGTCTCTTTGCTGTCCGGTTTAGGCCCGGGGTAACGAAAGCCTTCTTCTTTTATCTCCTGATCATCCTCCAGGCTTTCTAAGGCCCGGCGATAGAAGAAATAAACCAAACTCTTGCCGTGATGTTGATGGATAAAATTTATAATATTCTGATTAAGTTTATATTTTTTTGCAAGCTCAACGCCGTCCTTAGTATGGCTGGTAATCACCAACTTGCTCATTGAAGGAGTCAAGGTGTCATGTTTACTGGCGAATATATTCTGGTTTTCGCTGAAATACTCCGGCTTTTCAAGTTTCCCGATATCATGGTAATAGGCGCCGATTCTGGCCAACAAGGCATTAGCACCTATGGCACTACAAGCAGCCTCGGAAAGATTGCCGACTATCAGGCTATGATGGTATGTACCCGGTGCCTCAAGGATCATCCGCTGCATAAGCGGATGGTTAAAATCAGCCAGTTCTAAGAGGCTAATATTGGTAATAGTATTAAAGAGATACTCAAATAACGGCAGGACTCCGAGAACGATAATACTCGAACCTATACCGTTAAATATCAGCGTTGCATAGCTGATATAATAGACTTCCTTAGGAACCACCCAGAAGATATCGATGAAGAACAAAAGCATGCCTGTAAAATACCGGCCAGGAAGCCTGCCCTGATAATCGTCATCCGCCT
>JBDRMO010000076.1:0-2557 GCA_043812095.1 Candidatus Omnitrophota bacterium
TTCTGTCAATGGCTGACACTGAGTGTCAACTGTGCGCAGGCTCACCCCGGTTATCGTAGAAAAGCTATCTTGAATTTCCTGCCATTTATCCAGGTTAAATGGATTATTACTTTTTCGCATTAGTTTTTTTATTTTTTAATAAACCGTATTTTTGCATCTTCTTATAAAGCGTAGTACGGTTGATACCTAAAATCTTCGCCGCTTCGTTTCTGCTCCAGTTCATTGAATTAAGCGCCTTTAAAATCAGCACTTTCTCCGGGCTCTCTAAAGCATCCTTCAATCTCAATTCACCGTCAGCATTCAAAATCTTATGATCTGATGGAGCGTTGCTTAAGAATTCCGGAAGGTCATCGGGGATTATAGAAGAACCTTTACTCAGGATTATCGCCCTCTCGATTATATTTTCAAGCTCCCTGATATTTCCCGGCCAGTTATAATTCATCAATATCGTAATTGCTTCTTTGGAGATAGAGTTTATCTTCTTTTTAAGGTGTTGGGTATGCCTTTTAATAAAATTATCCACCAGTAACGGTATATCCCCTTTACGTTCCCTTAACGGTGGTAATTCAATCGCTATGATATTTAAACGATAATAAAGATCAGTACGGAATTTTCCTTTTTTAATCAACTCTTGGAGGTCCTGGTTAGTGGCAGCAATCACCCTGACATCTACCTTCATAGTTTTGGTGTCTCCCACCCGCTCAAACTCCCCCTCCTGCAGTACTCTTAATAACTTCACCTGTAAGGCCGGGCTGAATGCATCGATCTCATCGAGAAATATCGAACCACCGTCTGCCAGCTCAAAGCGGCCGATATTATCCCGTATTGCACCGGTAAAAGCACCCTTGGCATGGCCAAAGAGCTCACTCTCAAGTAGCGTCTCAGTAAGCGCTCCACAGCTAACCTCGACAAACGGCTTACCCCTCTCCTGCTCATTGTAGTGATGCACTGCCTCTGCAATCAGGCGTTTACCTGTACCGCTTTCCCCGTGAATCAAAACAGTCGCCCGGGTAGCGGTGATTGCATCGATCAGATTATAAATCTTTTGCATCTTTTCGTCTTTACCGACGATATTATAGAAACGTGTCCTCTCTTTACTAGAAAGCTGCTCTTTAAGTTTAATATTCTCTTTAGTCAGTTGGCGCTCTTTGATTATCCTCTCAATCACTATCTTTATTTCGCTATCAACAACGGGCTTGGTGATATAGTCATAAGCGCCTTCCTTCATTGCCTGCACTGCGCTTTCTACGCTTCCGTATCCTGTCATCAGGATTACTGGCGTATCCGGATAGCTTGTCTTCATCTCCTTAATAAACTTCAGGCCGTCCATCTTAGGCATCTTGATATCAGAGATCACCACATCCGCCTCATAGGTCTTTAGCAGATCAAGCGCCTCCCTACCGTCATTGGCAGAACTTACGGCATAACCGGCTAAGGTCAACAATTCGCTCAATGACCTCCTGACCAAAGGCTCGTCATCTACTACTAATATATGCGGCTTATTGTTATACTTTGAATTACGCATTTTCTAAATATTTTATTGGTAATAGAATACTAAATCTGCTTCCCTCTCCGACAAAGCTTACCACTTCTATCCTTCCTTCGTATTTATTGACTATCTCACGGCACATAGCTAATCCCAACCCCGTCCCTTCCCCGAGATCTTTAGTGGTAAAGAAAGGTTCAAATATATTGTTCATAATCTCACCGGGAATGCCGCACCCGCTATCTTTAAAATCTATCCTCACGGTTAAATTATCCACATCTGTAGCGATCTCTAATTCTCCGCCCTCAGGCATAGCATCCAACGCATTATTTATCATATTCAGTATAACATGCTGCAGCCCGAAATCCAATATTCTCGGCAGATCCTTTCTGTATTTCTTGGTTATTTTTATGTTTTTTTCCAATTTCCCGCTTAAGACATCTATAGAATCTTCCAGCAAAGAATGCAGATCAGCATATCTCTTAAAATCTACCCCCCTAGAATTAACCTGATGCGAAAATTCAAGCAGGGATTTAGTGATATTAGCGATACGGTTAAGCCCCTTTCTAACTTCAAGCAAATATTCTTTATTAACGGAATTATTTTCAATCTGTTCAATTAATATATTAGTATAACGGATAATACCGTCAAGCGGATTATTGATTTCGTGCACCACTCCGGCAGCAAGCTTGCCCACAGATGCATATTTCTCAAGCAGGGTATTCTCTTTGTTGAGGTCCTCCTTCTCATGGTCTAATTCCGACGAATGCTGAAGGTGTTCAACGATAGTAGCAGCGTATTTAGATAAAATACTGGCAAATTCCAGGTCCCTGCTGTCAAAAGGCTCTTTGCTCTTTTTATCGGCAATATTTATCAGGCCGATAATCCCTTTTTGGTTTACTAGGGGAATAGAAATAAAAGAGTTTGTATTATAATGGTTAAACCCGTTCCTCTTGAAGCGATCATCTTGATCAATATCATTGACCAAGACCGGGTTCTTTTCCTCCATTATCTTCCCTGATATCCCGTCCCCAATCTTCTTTCTTAAACCCCCAAGCTCTAATTTTTGCA
>JBDRMO010000077.1:0-14282 GCA_043812095.1 Candidatus Omnitrophota bacterium
GATACTCGCTTTTTTCAGTGGAGCATTGTATATTGTCAATGAGACTAAACAGGTAGTAATAACGCAGTTCGGCATGCCGGTAGGTGAACCTGTAACTTCTGCGGGGTTGCATTTTAAGATTCCCTTTATTCAGATAGCCCAATATTTTGAGAAAAGGCTGATTGACTGGGATGGTGATCCTAATCAGATTCCGACTAAGGATAAGAAATATATCTGGGTGGATACTACTGCGCGCTGGAGGATAATTGATTCACTGAAGTTTCTGCAGTCGGTAGGAAATGAAATAGGTGCCTATAGCCGTCTAGATGATATTATTAATTCCGCAACCAGAAATGTTATTACCGGTCATCTCCTGGTTGACGCGGTAAGAGATACAAACAGGATTTTAGAGAGTAAGCAAGTCGGTGAAGATGTGATTGTTACGGAAGAGGCGCTTGAGCGTATCTACTCCGGAAGGGAGATATTAACCCGTGCTATTCTGGAGAAGGCAAGACCGCTTGCGCCTCAGTATGGGATTGAGATTGTCGATGTGCGGATTAAACGTATAAATTATGTAGAGGATGTCCGCAATAAAGTATACGACAGGATGATCACCGAACGAAAACGCGCTGCTGAAAAGTATCGCTCTGAAGGAAGAGGCAAATCCGCTGAAATAGAAGGCCAGGTAGGTAAAGAGCTTAAACAGATTACCTCAGAGGCTTACCGACAGTCTCAGATACTCCGCGGAGAGGCGGACGCAGAAGCGATTAATATATATGCTCAAGCCTACAGTGAGGATCCTGAATTTTATTCATTCATGAAGACTCTGGAGACCTATCAGACAACGGTTGATGAGAACTCCACGATTATGCTCACTACGGATAGTGAATATTACAAATATTTGAAAGAATTAGACTAAGGGTTAGGCGTGTTTGCGATATCTAATTTTTTAGTTGCGCTAGCAAAGGTTTTAGAAATACTGTTTACAGCTATATATTGGCTGATTCTTATCCGGGCTTTGATTAGTTGGGTAAATCCTGATCCTTATAATCCGGTTGTTCAGTTTTTATATAAGGCCACTGAACCTATCCTTTCTCCAATTCGGAGGATTCTACCTTTTCATTTAAAAATCGGAATAGATATTTCTCCGATTATCGCATTCCTGGGTTTAATATTTTTAAAGGCATTTTTAGTAAGAACGCTATATGATCTAAGTTTTATGTTACGTCAATAGAGAGGTTACGATGATTATCTGGATCAAGTTTATAATCTGCGTGTTGATAATTCTCTTCAGCGGTAGGCGTGTGGCCAAATACGGAGATGTCATCGCAGAGAAGACCGGTTTGGGCGGCCTTTGGGTAGGGGTTATCCTTATTTCCGTTATAACTAGCCTCCCAGAACTATTTACCGGCATCGGAAGCTCGACTTTAGTCAATGCTCCGGATTTAACTATAGGTAATTTGTTTGGTGCAAACAGATATAATATGGTCAATATTGCTCTATTGGACTTTTTGCACAGAGGGACGCCTTTATTAAGTGTAGTTTCTTTGGGGCAGCTATTGACCGCAGGATTAACCCTTATAATCATAGCTATTGCTGCTGTTGGTATATTCCTATCTTCTATTTTACCGGATTACGATTTTTTTAACATAAGCATATACAGCATTTTAATTCTCGTAGCCTATATTTTATCAACCAGGATAATCTTTAAATTCGAGCGGGATAATAAAAATTTGGCTAAAGTCGAAGAAGATGTATTCAAATATAAAAATATTCCGCTTAGTAAAGCCTGTTATTTAGGAGGTATATTTGCTATTTTGATCGCAGGCGCAGGGATTTGGTTATCCTATATAGGCTTGGAAATAGCAAGAGAGCAGGGGTTAAGCCAAAGTTTTGTCGGCAGTATATTATTGGGTTTTGCAACCACTCTGCCTGAAATAACTGTTTCAGTTGCTGCGCTAAGATTAGGTGCCAGAGATATGGCGGTAGCTAATTTAATGGGCTCTAATCTTTTTAATATATTTATAATTTTTATCAATGATGCGCTTTACAGAAAAGCACCGATTTTTTCGTCTGTATCTCCGCATCACATCTTCAATGCGTTGGCGAACGTTATAATGACTGCAGTAATAATTATATCTTTAATAGTCAAGCCAAAAAGAAAGTTTATATTCGGATTAAGCAGCTATTCAATAATATTGATATTGTTATTTATTGTGAGCGCGATTATTAATTTTTCGCTCGGCGCTAATTAAAAAGGCAAGTTATTTAAGTTTCTTTATATAGTTTATTACATCTTGGGTGGTTGTATCCGGAGTAGAAGCACCTGCAGTTATTCCCACTTTTTTAGTTTTTTTAAACCACGCTCGCCTTAAGTCTTTCGTTGAATTCACCCGATAGGTTCGCTTATTTAATAATTTTGAGATTTCATAGAGCCTCTTAGTATTGGCACTTGCTTTTGAACCGATTATTAGCATGATCTCGTTATCTTGAGGCATCTTCTCGATGTCCTTTTGTTTAATTCTGGTAGGCATACATATGGTATTAAAAATCTTGAGATCTTTTATATAGCCCCTCATGGCCTTTACGATCCTTTCGAAATTATCCAGATTTTGAGTAGATTGGACGACGACGCAGGCTCGCTTGACTCTTTTGAGTTTTTTAAAAGGAATATTTTTTAGGTTATCGATTACTATTGCCTTGGATTTCAATTGACCGATAATGCCAGAAACCTCATCATGCTTTTTGTCTCCAATCACGATAATATCATAGCCAATCTTTTCCATATCTTTAGCGATTTTGTGGATTTCTTTTACCATCGGACAGGTTGCGTCAATAATCTCGTAACCCAGAATTATTGCTTTTCTAATTAGCGCTAAAGGCGCACCATGCGCGCGAATCAGAAGTATTTTATTCTTTCCGTAAGCTAGATTATCGATTTTCTCTATCCCTGCCTTATTTATTTGTTTCACCACAGTTTCATTATGTACAATATCTCCGAGCATGTAGACTACTTTTTTTGACCGGGCAGTCTTCAGGGCGATATCAAGTGCCCTCTTTACTCCGAAACAGAAACCTGCAGATTTAGCTACGTTAATCTTCATAGACAGCGTCCCTCTTTAATGGTCTAGGTATGAACATATTCTACAGCTAAACAAAAATAAATCCAAGCAAACTTTTAGGGACGTCTTTGTAGCCGTTCGTAAGTCGTCTCCGGTTTTATTCACAAGGGTGTCCCCTTTGGGGGGCACCCTTAGCCTTGGATATAAAGACGGCTCCCGATTGGCTCGGAGACACCCTTAGCTTTGGCTGCAAAGACGTCTCTATTTTTTGTGGTTATTTGGGGGGTCAAATGGTATACTTTTTATATATATGACTGATCTTGAGTTTGTTAAAAAGTGTGTTAGTGGAGATAAACAAGCTTGGGAGCAATTTGTAGACAAATACTCTCGTCTGATATATAACTATATTTATGAAATTTTAAGCACCAAGGGTTACCCGGCAAGCCGGCAGAATACTCAAGATATATATCAGGAACTCTTCTGCAATCTAATCAAAGACAATTTTAAAAAATTAGGCAGCTTCCAAGGGAAGAATGGATGCAGCTTAGCAACTTGGCTAAGGCGGGTTACAGTCAACTTTACAATTGACTATATTCGTAAGACCAAATCTATGCTGTCTATTGACCAAGAGAATGATAATGAACTAAGCGTAAAAGATGCACTTAGCAACGGTTCTCTCTTGATCTATAATATAGTTAATGATTCAGAAAAGCTCGCTGATTTAAAGGACTGCATTAATAGGCTGGATACAGATGATAAATATTTTTTGGAACTTTTTCTAGAGAGGCAATTAAGCCTTGAAGAATTAAGGACGCACCTTCGAATTACCAGAGGGGCGGTAGATATGCGTAAAGCCAGGATTACGGATAGGCTAAAAGAATGTTTTAAAAGTAAATTATCGGAGTTAGATTTTTAGAGATCTAGCGTCTATTATAATAGAGAGGGTATAAAATGCAGGGAAAGCTTGAGGAGCTAATCAGTGTAATTTATAAAAAGTGGAAGGGAAGCCAGGGAGCAGGGCAAGAGGTCCATCCGCAAGACGAGGAGTTCGCCTGTTTTATTGAAGGTAAACTTTCTCCTGAAGAGCAGACGCGCATAAAAGAACATCTGATCAGATGTAGTAGATGCGCTGAGGCAGTAGCAGTTCAGATAAAGCTGCGTGAAGGCGAAGCACAAGAGGTTCCTTCAGAATTATTAAGCTGGACAAAAAAGCTAATAAGGTCAAATGATTCTTCCCTCTTTCTTGAGGTATTATTAAAGCTCAAGGGCAAGGTTTTAGAAATAATCAATACTAATGGAGATATTCTTGTTGGCCAGGAGCTAGTGCCTGCGGCGATTTTACGTAGCCGTCAGAAGAAAGATTTTAAAGATGGACTTACGATCTTGAAAGATTTTGCTGATCTGCGGGTTGAGATTAAGATAGAGAGTAAGGCCAATAATATGTTTAACATAATCATTATAGTAATAGAGAAGCAGACTCAGAAGGTCATTAGGGACTTGAGAGTTACATTAGTCAAAGATGATGATGATATAGAGTTGGAGTCTTATCTTACTGATGCAGGATCAGTTATTTTTGAGAGTATCTCATTTGGGAAGTATATAGTGAAAATATCTTCTATTGATAGAAAAGTAGCCTCAATATTACTGGATCTTATGGTTTAGCAGTTGCCGGATAACAAAATGAAAGTTTCCGATATATTGGTGCTTGAAATATTGAAACAAGATTCTACCCTTAAGATGAGTATATTCGAAAAGAAAGAACTTGTTTCGACACTCAGGCATTATAGTCAATGTGCAGTAGACTTTAGAGAAATTAAGAAATTAAGCCAGGAAGTAATATTGATTCTCAATAGTCAGGTAGAAAAAGGTGTCCTACAGGACAGCCTGATTAAAAGCTTAAAGAATACGGGTCAGTTGCTCTGGGATCATCTACTTACCAATTCGGTAAAGAGTAGGTTAAAGTCTGTACAAGATTTAGATTTGATTTTTTCAATTGATGAAGAGTTAATCAATATACCCTGGGAGCTATTATATGATGGCAATAACTTTCTTTGTCTTAAATTTAATCTTGGGAGAGTAGTTAGGACTCAGGTGCAGGTGAGTCCCCTGAAGTATCGTGGTTTGTTTGGTGCATTGAAGATGCTTATTTTGGCGAATCCTACCAATGATTTAAAATCCGCCTACCTAGAAGGGTTAAATATTAGGAATCAATTTGATCGCAAGAGAAAAGAGATAAAAATAGACTTTAAATCTACCAGTATCGATACTCACTATGTGAAGAAGTATATACGCGACTACGATCTGGTACATTTCGCCGGCCACTGTGAATATGACGCGGAAAATCCCAAGAATACCGGATGGGTTTTAAGTGACGGCAGGTTTACGACACAAGATATCCTTACTATGGGAGCGGCCGTATCATTACCAGTAATAATATTTTCTAATTCATGTCACTCTGCCTTTACGTCTGGTAATTTGATTGATCAGGATTATCAGGAGAAAAGTTATAGTTTAGCGAGTGCTTTTTTATTTTCAGGAGTGAGGCATTATTTAGGAGCAATACGCAGGATAGAAGATCCGTTGAGTTTGTTTTTTGCCAGGGAATTTTATAGCCATTTAGTTGCCGGTAAGACTGTAGGAGAAAGCGTCAGGCTATCCCGCCTTAGTTCAATTGCCCAATACGGGATCGGTAGTATAGCATGGGCAAGCTATCTGCTTTACGGGGATCCTAATTTTGCATTATTCAAAACTAATATCAAAAAACATAATATCGAGAGTAAAATAAACACCACTTTTTTAAAGAAGTTCGCTGCAAAGTTTACTTTGTCGGTACTTATCCTGGTCATTTTGATTGCTCTCAAAATTTGGTTACCTACTATAAACCCTAGCACTTATTTGTTATTTTCCCGCTCGCAGAAGTTCTTCCTGAAAGGCGCGAACCCAGAAGCAATTTCACTCACTAAAAATATAATCAAAAAAGACCCGTATTTTCTGGCATCCTATCCATTGATCGGAGATATTTACGCGAGGCTGGGCAATCCGGATCAAGCCTTAAAGTATTATTTTAATTATGCCTTAGCAAGTGAAAAGAAAAATAATAGTAGACATTTAACTGCAGCTTATATCGGAGTGGGTTGGATTTACCATTCGCAGGGTCAATATCCCGAAGCAAAAGAATTCTATGATAAAGGATTAAAGCTCAGCAGAGAAAATGAGGATAAACTTAACGAGGCAGATGTGTTAGGTAAGATCGCTATCTGGTTTATGGACAAAGAAGAATATGAAAAAGCCTTAGAGTTACTGACAAAAAGTTCTGAGATTAATCGCGAAAGACAGCATATATCTAAGCATAAATATAATCTGGCATGTGACTACTTTAACCTGGGTTTATTATTTATTAATAAGGATGATTTTCCCACAGCAAAGAAATTTTATGATAAAAGTTTCAAGATATTTGAAAGGCTTAATCTTAACCATGAATTAAGCGATTATTATTTTAATACAGGAGAAGTCTTCTTTTATCAGAAGGAATATCAGAAGGCACTGGATTATTATTTTATGGGCTTAAAAATTGATCAGAAGCAGGGAAATTTACCTAGTATAGCCGCAGATTATAACATGATTGGTGAGCTTTATCTTGAGATCGATAAACTCGAAGAGGCGGAGGAGTATTTTAATAAGGCCCTTATGGTCTGTGGTGATATTAAATCCCCGTTAGATAAAGGTTATGCGTACTGGAACTTGGGTACTCTGTATACAGAAAAAGGGCGTAAGCATCAAGCCAGAGATTATTTACGAGAGGCGCAGGAGATATTCCGTAAGATTGAAACCTCTGATTATAATGATATAAAGCAGGACCTTCTAAGTTTATATAGCGCAGAATAGAGCAGATTCTAGAACTTGCCTTTTTGGGGTTTTGTTATATAATGGACTTGATTGAGTTAAAAAGGAGGGTTAGGATGAGAAGGAAGGTATGGATTATTGGCATTATCAGTATGTTTTTATGTTTACCTTTGTATTCTGCATTCGGTGAAGAAGAATCTTCTGGTACTGACCATAAGGAAAAAATTTCATCCGGCAAAGAGGCGATCAAAGGGCAAAAGCAGGTGATCCAGGAGAATGCTCAAGCTGCAAGAACCCAGGAGCGTCAGTTAAGAGAACGGATTCGCCAGGCTTTAGATTCGGGAGATGTCGAAACCGCAAAAAGTCTAAGAGGAGAACTTAAGGCATTACGCGGGGAAAATATAGAGCAGAAGAAAGCAGACCTTGGGGAATTACAAGGATTAAAACAGGAATTAAAGGCAGATGTTAAAGGAGCCAAAAAAGATAGAATCGACCGTAATGATGATGGGGTTGTGGATGATCTTGAAAGGAATCAGTGGAGGGAGCATTTAAGGCGTTTTGATGCTAACAAGGATGGGAGAATAGATGATCAGGAAAGGCAGCATATTGAAGATATCCGTGATCGCCGTGAAGATCTACTCGACCGTAAAGAAGATGTTAGAGACCGCAGGGAAGATGTTAGGGATCGCAGAGAGGACATCCAGGATCGTTTTGAAGATAGGCAGGACAGAAGAGAAGATTTCTTTGACCGCCGTGAAGATATAGGCGACCGTAGAGAAGATATCCGCGATAGGCGTGAGGATCTTTGGGATGCCAAACATAACCCGCCTCCCGGGACTCCGGCCGCACGTAGAGACAAATTGGAGGATATCAGGGATAGGCGTGAGGATATAAGAGATAGGAGAGAGGATGTTATTGATCGTCGCGAAGACATAGGTGACCGTAGAGAAGATGTCCGCGACAGAAGAGAAGACAGAAGAGACCGTCGCGAAGACATAGGTGACCGTAAGGAAGATAAGAGAGACCGTCAGGAGGATAAGAGGGGCCGTAAGGAAGATATCCGTGATCGCCGTGGCGATAAGAATAGTAGCCAGAAAGATATAAAAGGACCAGCGGATCCTAAGAAAAAAGATAAAGCAAAAGAGGAAGTTAAGAAGAAAGATGAAGGGGTCAGGGATCGCGGTAAAGGTGTAGGAGCAGGTAAAGGAAAAGGCGCTAAACAAAGATCGCCAAAAGCAGTTCCTCAAGGAGGCGGAGGAAGGCGTAGGTAGTATTTACCTCAATAAATTTCAATTAACAAAAAAGGAGCTTCATCAAAAGAGGCTCCTTTTTCATTTTACAGGGTTACTATTAAGAGAAGATTTTTTTGCTAGTCTTTCGGCTGAAAAATAATAGAATCCAACTATGATACAAAAAAGAAATAGTATCCTTTAAAGAAGTGGGTATGAAGCTGATTATCTCTCCTGTAAAATGCAGTAACTTTAAGAAAAGTAATACTTTTGTCAACAGAATATAGGCTGAAAAGAATAGTATAGTTTTTCTTGCCCATTCTCTATATGCAAACAGGCCAAGACCGATTATCGATGAGCTTACGGATGAAAATAGGACAAATATAAATACATTAAAAGGCTTAAGCGGGGAAGGCAGCACGGATATTACTAACAGGCTTGTTAATGTGGTTAAGCCGATAATTAATTCAGTTAAAGCAGTAAACTTTATTACTATTTTTCCGTTTATCATCGCAATTATTATAGCACAATCCTAGAGAAATATGCTATAATTTAAAAATGTAGAATTTGAAAAAAGGAGGTTGGTGTGCATAAAGTATATTCAGTAGTAGGAGGATTCTTTATACTGTTTTTATTAACTAATTGTTCTTTTGCTGAAGACGTCCAGACTCAAGCTTTGCCTTCATATGATGAAGCTCAAACAGAGGAAGGATTAGAAAACAAAGTAGTAGAAGAAGAGGTTATGGTGGAGAAACGTATTTTAGTAATCAGGGAAGCGAGAGAATATAAAGATACTACTGTGGGAGTAGAGGCTTATCTTGTAGGGTACATATTGGAAGTTGAGGTATCAGCGAGAGTAGCCGATTATAAGCCAAAAATTGATAACGTCCTTGTAGTGGGGCCGAAATTAGGCAGATTAAGTGCCAGGACTAAAGAGAAGCTTTTTACAGAATTAGGAGAGGAAGATCCATATTTGACGAAGCGCGATGCAGGATTGCTAGGAACAAAAGAGAAGAAAAGGGAAAAGAAAGCCAAAGGAAGATTAACCAGAGAGCTGCACGTCTTTGAAATACCGGCTGAGAAGATCAAGAAAGATAAACGCTATGATCTCAGGATAAGGCTACAGGACGGAGAGGTTGAAGGCCAGTATAGAAAGTTTGAATTCGAATTAAAAGATTTCCCGGAATTAGTACATAATAATTAATATGGATTATCAGGAATTTACAAAATTCAGGCCGGTAAAATTTCTTACTTCATTAGGTATAGGTTTACTCTTTGGTTCGCTGTTGTGTTTGAATCTTATCAAAAAATCAGGCTGTGCTGCATGTTCATCCTGCGCAGGGAGCCAGCCGAAGATCTTCTGCTTTTTGGCTATAACAGCAGTTTTCTTTATATTGTTCTGGGTGATGATTTCGTTTAGTGAAATCATAGATAAGTAAGAGGTTAGCCATGCCGGAGTACGTATGCCCTCATTGTAAGAAGCCGATTTACGATGAAGATGCCCTGCTTTGCCTATATTGCGCAGAGAGTCTTAATCGCGGCGTAGGCTTTATCGGCAAACTGAAATACAGCGGCCCCAAGAAGATCTTCGTCTTCGTAGCTGTATTAGTCGTTTTAAGCCTTTTTCTCTTAACGATTTTTTAAATTTACTGCCTCACCTCTCCATACTATTATCACTTTCATTAAGTTCAAAAAATTTACGTTAGATTCCGTTATCTCCTACGTCAATTAAAGTAGGAGGTGGCAAGGATGAAAAGAGAAACAGTAGTTTTAGTGGTGGTGGTTTTAATTGTTTTGTTTTACAGGGCAAGCGTATCTGCCCAAGAGTTAGTTTGGCAAGATATAGGAAGGGGCAGTACTGATTTTAGGACGGTTTTTACCGATACGAACAATCAGGGCGTTATTTACGCCGGCACAGGAAATTCAATTATTAAAACCGAAGACGCAGGAGATAGCTGGAGAAATATTTTAAGCATCAAAGGAGAGAATGGAGTAGTAAATTTAATTCTAGCAGAGCAGAAAAATATGAATTCCTTATATGCGGCTACCGGCAACGGACTTTATTATTCTTGCGATATAGGCCGTAATTGGAGAAGGATTTTTCAGGGCAAGAATGGTTTAGAGAAGGATTGTAGGAGTTTGGCGGTTTTACCTGCTGCGATTTACCTAGGGACAAAAGGCGGGTTATTCGTCTCTAAAGATAAAGGACGCTCCTGGCAAAGGCAGGTAGGAGAATTGGGTAATATAGAGGTATTGACTATTGCCTATAACGAAAAAGAACCCGGCTATGTTTATATTGCCTGCGTCAACGGTGTATTTAGAACTAAAGATTCAGGACAGATTTGGGAGAGAATATTCACTGCTCATGCCGGAGAAAATAGCGATGAACAGCAGGAGAATAGCGACGACACCAATGAAGGAGAGGAGTTTTCCAATATCAGACATATCAGCATTGATTATGGAAATTTAAATAATCTTTATCTGTCTACATCAAGGGGCATTTTCCAAAGTCAGGATAAAGGCCAAACCTGGGAATTAGTATCTTCCTATGGCTTGTTGAGTAGCGATGTAAGTTACCTATTGATATCGCCCTTATCAAGTGTTTATGCGGTTACAAGATCAGGCATCTTCCTATATAGAAACGGCCGCTGGTTTGAACAATCAATACAACTGGTAAATGAGAGGATAAATTCTATAAGTATCGATAAAGAGAATAATATCTACGCAGCCTGTAATAACGGATTATTCAGGGCAAATCTAAATTATTCAGAAGGCGGCAATCAAAATATCTTAACGGAAAATCATTATAAAGATGAACCCGGGATTGCCGAAGTTCAAACGGCCGCGATTCAATACGCGGAGGTAGAGCCTGAAAAAATAAGAAAATGGAGAAGGCAGGCAGCGAGAAAGGCCTGGCTTCCCGAGGTAACCTTGAGCGCGGATAGAAACGTAACTGATCTTTGGCACTGGGAGGGCGGTTCAACTACAAGAACCGATGATGATTTTTTACGCAAAGGGCATGATGCTCTAGAGTGGGGGATAGATTTAAGCTGGGATTTAGGAGAGCTGATTTGGAATGACGACCAGACATCTATCGATGTGCGTTCAAGGCTGGTGGTGCAGCTGCGGGATGATATATTAGATGAAGTTACAAAAATATATTTTGAACGCCTAAGGGTTATAAATGAAATCGACAGTTTGAGTATTACCGAAAAAAAGAGAAGGTTTGAAAAAGGCTTGAGGTTACGGGAACTTACTGCTTATCTTGATGGTTTAACCGGAGGGTATTTTTCAGATTATATTACGAAGAGAAAAGAGGGATTATGAAGCGCAGGCTGAGGATGCCAGAATTGAGCCGGTGGTTATGCTGAAATCAGTATTACCTGAATGCCCGCATGAATTAGCAGCAGCAGTTACAGTGTATTCATTGGGGTCAAGTGTGCAGGTATAAGTATAACCGTTTAAATTTTGGTCACAATATGAGCGGCCTAAATAGGGAAGCGGTACATCAGTAAGCAGGGTTTCGTCATCAGGGTAAAATCCTTCATTTGCCGATGCATAGGTCTCGCAGGCATTAGCTATAGTTTTTAAAGTTGCCTGTGCAAAGGTTTCATTTGCGACTATACGTGACCTTAAGAGCCCGGGCACAGCCACGGCAGCCAGTAGTGCGATAATCGCCACCACAATCATTATTTCCACAAGCGTAAAACCCTTTTTATGCATCAGATTCAACACTTTCGCTGAAAAATTTATCTCCCTTTTTATAGAAAACTGCGTAAAGTTTAAGATTTTCAATATTAGAGTAATGAATTCGTACTTTAAAAGATGGCGTTACTAAATGAGGCGTCATTGTTTCCGTTACTCGCGGCAGGAATTCCTGATCTTTATTGTAGACTTTAAATTCCAATTTTACGCTTTCCTTAGGTTTTAAAAAGTCTATTTTATTGAATTTTAAGATAAAGCCCTGTAGAAATCCCTGGTCAGTTAAAGTTACTTCAATATCTTCTACGTATATTTCTCTCACCAGAAAGAATCCCTGGTTACAGAGAAAAAATCCCATCTTGTCTATATCCGGGTTCAGATTCAATTCTAAGGTCAGCTGAGGAAATAGCCGCTTCTTTACCTCTTGTGATACAGTTTTCTTTAATTTGCGGATGCGTAAGACAGAAAAAAAGAGGATCACAAGAGTAGTAACAATCAGCCAATCTTTAATCGTAAGTCCGAGTAATTCACTTCGCATATTTTTCCTTTTTAATATTATAACACAGATATGATCTTTTTATAATGATTTTTATAATAAGGATATGCTTACCAAGAGGTTAAGGGTGATTTTAAAATCTCTTGCAATTGAGCTTTATTTATGATATTTTATACACTCACCTGCCAACATTTATCAACCCATTAACCTTGAGGATTGCATATGAGCTTATTGCATTTCACGGATACTAATTTCAAAAATGAGGTTTTGGATTCAGATCTACCAGTTTTAGTCGACTTCTGGGCAGCTTGGTGCGGCCCATGCAAGATGATTGCGCCTTTACTTGAAGAATTAGCCAAGGAATATTCAAAGAAGATCAAGATCGGCAAAGTAGATGTCGAGGCCAACCCTAAAACCGCTACAACCTACGCAGTTATGTCAGTGCCCACCCTCATATTTTTTAAAGATGGTAAAATAATGGAACAAATTATAGGTGTTTTAAGCAGGTCTGACCTAAAGAGAAAAATAGAAGATAATTTATAATGAACCCTGCGACTGTGCTAGGGTTCATTCTGAGCGAGCGAAGTGAATCGAAGAATGAAAAAAATATTTATTGCCGCGACTAAGCAGAATGACGGTAAGACTACGGTTTGCCTGGGCCTGATATTTAATTTTCGGGATAAGTTTAAGAAAGTAGCTTTTATCAAGCCCATAGGGCAGCGATATCTTGAAGAGCAAGGGGTTAAGGTTGATGAAGACTCTGTTTTGATCGAGAAAGTCACTGCAACCTGTCAGGTAAGATGCGGATTAAAAGACATGAGTCCGGTGGCAGTGGAGAAGGGCTTTACCGAAAGATACATTAGTTCTCCGGATAAGAAGTCGATCTCAAAACAGATTAAGAAAGCGTTCAATAAAGTAGGGCGTAAGCAGGATTTAGTGGTAATCGAAGGTACGGGCCACGCAGGCGTAGGTTCGGTATTCGATCATTCTAACGCCTATGTAGCAAAACTGCTCGGTTCAAAAGCAATCATTATTTCTTCCGGAGGAATCGGCCGACCGATAGACGAGATACTTCTGAACAAAGCCTTATTTGAGAAAGAAGGTGTCAAGGTATTAGGCGTGATCATTAATAAAGTATTGCCGAGTAAATTTGATAAGATAAATCGATTGGTAAGAAAGGGGCTCCAGAGAAAAGGGATAGATGTTCTGGGAGTCATTCCTTATAATCCGATGCTTTCTTATCCTACTCTAGAGCAGATTATTGAGGAGACGAAATTTGAGCTTCTCTGCGGGCAGGAGTCACTGGGGAATTATGTTTCCAGAGTGATGGTTGGGGCGATGCAGCCCCGCGATGCGGTTAAATACATAGTTAATGACAGTCTTTTGATTACACCCGGTGACAGGGAAGATATGATTACGGCAGCCTTAGGATGTTTCAGGGGATCAGATAAGAAAAAGCTTAAAATTTCCGGACTAGTTCTTACCGGGAACATTCTTCCCGATGAAGCGATGATCAACCTATTACGTAATCTTAAAATTCCGGTGTTGTTAGCTAAAACCGATACCTATACTGCAGCCTCTCGCGTTCACGACCTGACAATCAAGATCAGGCCGCAGGATAAGGACAAGATCGATACAGTAATTAAATTAATTAGAGATAACGTGGATTTTAGAAAAATTTTAAAAAGGATCTAAGATGGATATGATAAAAGCGTTACATGAAAAAGCTGCTACTTCTAAAAAAACGATTGTCCTTCCTGAGTCAGAGGATAAGCGCGTAGAAGAGGCAAGCCGGATCATAGAAAAAAAAGGCATTGCTAAGGTTATCCTACTTACTAAAGATAAAATTATATCTGCTGATAAGGAAAAGTATATTCAGGAGTTCTATGAGATGCGAAAGCATAAGGGCATTGAACTTGATAAAGTAAGAAAAATGTTTGAAGACAATCTTTATTATGCGGCGATGATGAC
>JBDRMO010000078.1:0-2275 GCA_043812095.1 Candidatus Omnitrophota bacterium
AGAGATTATTCCTTTCGGTACTCTGCCCTACGCCCGGAACAGTCTATTATGACAATACACCTAAGGTCGAAGATTGGTATCTTGATAAAGTGGAGAATCAGATGTCTAGGGCACACTTTACCAATGTTTTAGACATGCATACATTTCATCTGATCGAAAAGAACTTTTTTGATTTCTCGGATGAAGTAAAAAGCTCCCTTGTTGATTATTATCTCACCTTTAAAAAAATCGGTTACGGTTCGTATTTTACGAAAAAATCTCCTCTTCTTTCTTTATGCATGAAATTTGATTTTTTAGTCGCGAAGCTATCACAAGCAGCTTTCAATTTATCTCCGGAACTTGAATTTGTAATTTTTAACCGTGTAAAGTCAATTAGGTATTTCTTAGGTAACTATTTCTTTAGCCGTAATATACGCAATGCATGAGGTGATCGGTGTCAATTGAGAAATGTAGGGTATGTGGCTTTAATTTGTTTAGCGACCCGCTGTTGAAATATGAACACATGCCAAAGTCCGCTCAGTTTCTGCCTGATCAAAGTTCACTTAAAGAAGATAAGGAAGTCACCATAGAGGTTTGTCAGTGTTCAGGTTGTGGTTTGGTACAGTTAAACAGCGAACCTGTCTCCTATTACCGGGAGGTAATTCGCGCTTCCGGATTTTCAAGGGAGATGCAGGATTTCCGGAAGGAACAATTCGGCGCTTTCATAAAAAAAGCGGCTTTAAATGGCAAAAAAATCATTGAGATCGGCTCCGGCCGTGGAGAGTATCTTTCGATCTTAGGGCAATCGGACGTTGTAGCTTACGGTTTAGAATACTCTTCGGATTCGGTTGCAGCGTGCGTTAAAAATGGCCTTCAGGTTTCCCAGGGGTTTATTGACAGTGGCGGCTATAAGCTTAAAGATGCGCCCTTTGATGCTTTTTTCATCTTTAGCTTTCTTGAACATCTACCCGAACCGATTACTGCACTTAAAGGTATCGCCCACAATCTTACTGATAGTGCTGTAGGTTTGGTTGAGGTGCCGAATTTCGATATGATTTTAAAAAATAGACTTTTCTCAGAGTTTATCTTTGATCACCTGTTTTATTTTACCAAGGAGACATTAAGCACTGCTTTAAATATGGGCGGTTTTGAGGTTATTGATTGTAGTGAAGTTTGGCATGATTATATAATTTCCGCAACCGTCAGGCCAACTGCGACTAAGCCGTCAAAGACAAAACTAGCTGATCGCGGCGTAAAGAAAATAGTGAAGCTGGATATATCTGATTTTACCAAGCATCAAAGTATGCTTAAACGCGAAATAGAAGAATACATCTCGGGATTTAAGGAAAAAGAAGTGGCGATATGGGGTGCCGGTCATCAGGCCTTGGCAGTTATTGCCTTAACAGGTATTGCCGGTAAAATTAAGTATGTGATCGATTCAGCGATATTTAAGCAGGGGAAATTCACTCCCGCTACTCATATTCCGATAGTTGCGTCAGAGATGCTTGATCAGGATCCGGTGGAAGCTGTGATTGTGATGGCTGCCAGCTACTCAGATGAAGTAGTAAAGATCATGCGGGAGAGGTTCGACCAGAGTATTAAACTTTCCATATTAAGAGATTCCCAGCTGGAAGTTATGCAATGAAGAAAAAACTCAACTATCTTTTGATTATGCCGCGCCTGATTCAGAATCTCGGAGATGGGTACTCTTTTCCCTTGGGTATTGCATATATATCATCAAGCATGAAAAAGGCAGGGTTTAATGTCAGGACGATCAACTTAAACCATCGCAAGGGAGAAGTTCTTGAAATTATCAAGGAAGAGATAGAAGCGAATAAAACCGACGTTATTGCAACCGGAGGATTATCGTTTCAATACAGCACAGTGAAGAATATCGTGGAAGCTGCAAAGCGGGCGGACAATAAGATAATCACGATTGTCGGTGGTGGTATTATAACCGGAGACCCTGAACCGGCAATGGAAGCCTTGGAGTATGCGGATATCGGCGTAATCGGGGAAGGGGAAGTGACGGTTAATCAGCTTAGTAATGCTCTAGAGAACGGCGAAAAATTATCCGGTATAAACGGGATTATTTTTAAAAGAAACAATGGTTATGTTGCTACCGGAAAGCGTAAGGAGATCGAAGATATCGATGCGCTCCCCTGGCCGGACTATAGCGGATTCCAGATCGAAGAATACTTAAGATCTACTCCGCCCGGTATAAGCGGTTTAAACAGAAAAAATACTATTTTTATGCTAGCTAGCCGTTCATGTCCTTATAATTGTACCTTTTGCT
>JBDRMO010000079.1:0-3298 GCA_043812095.1 Candidatus Omnitrophota bacterium
CTATCTTCGGTTCTTTAGTCTGGATTGTAGGTGAAGGAGGAGTCGCGATTCTATATTTTGCTTACAGATTGATTCAATTTCCTCTGGGGGTATTTAGTAATGCCTTAGCGCAGGCAATATTACCTACTTTATCTACACAAGCACTTGAAGATGACCGAGATAACTTTCAAAAGACGCTCTCCTGGGGTTTGCGTGTAGTGTTTTTTGTTCTGCTTCCTGCTTCTGCCGGGTTGTTCGTTTTAGCCCGTCCGATAATATCTACTCTCTTTGGCGGAGGGAGATTCGATATTGGTTCAGTTAATCTTACTGCTAGTGTTTTATCGTTTTACAGTATCGGCCTCGTTGCATACGGAGCAACCAGGGTACTGCAAAATGGATTTTTTGCGATTAAAGATACGAAGACCCCTGCAAAAGTAGCTTCACTTGCGTTGATAATTAACATTGTTCTAAATGCAGTACTTATGTTTCCGCTCAAAGTTTCCGGCTTAGCCTTAGCTACTTCTATCAGCGGCATAAATACTTTTATTATCTTATTTGTAATTTTCAAAAGAAAAACCGGGGTTTTGTATGCAAGAAATATTCTTGCTTCCTTTGTGCGTATTCTTATCGCTAGCCTTTGTATGGGAGTAGTGTGTTATTTTCTCTCACAAAGGTATATAATTTTTGAAGGTAATATTCTCGTTCGGTTTTTCAGGTTAGGTAGTGTAATTATATTAGGGTTGGTATCTTATATAGTTTTTTGTTTCATTTTTAAAGTTAAGGAGTTAAGACAATTGCGGGATTGGCTTCTTCAAAAGACGTCTCCGTTATGAAGAAGAAGATTACAGATGCCCCGGATGCGCCCGGCGTTTATTTGATGAAGGACGCAGAAGGTAAGGTTATATATATCGGAAAGGCTAAATCTTTAAAGAAGCGGCTGCTTACCTACCTTGGCCGTGACCTCTCCAGCAAGACTGTTGCCTTGATGTCCTGCGTGCGGGATCTTGAATACAGGGCTTGCCGGACTGAAAGTTTAGCGCTCTTACTTGAAGCCGATCTCATCCATCAATATAAACCAAAATATAATGTTTCTCTCCGGGATGACAAGAGTTTTCCTCTGATTAAGATCACCCGCGAGCAATTTCCCAGGGTCTATATAACCCGGAAAAAAGAACCGGATCGAGCGATTTATCTAGGGCCTTATACGAATCCCAAGTTACTTAGAGAAGCTTTAAAAATTATCCGCCGCAACTTTCCTTACCGAAGTTGCAAGAAGCTGCCCAGAAAAGCGTGCATCTATTACCGGCTTGGCCTTTCTCCTGCGCCATGTATCAATAAGACCAGCAGAAGAGAATATGCCGCAACGATTAAAAATATCACTCTCGCATTAAAAGGTAAGACAGATCTTTTAATTGAGAGGTTATTCAAACAGATGTATCTAAAATCAAAAGAGTTGGAATTCGAAGCAGCTGCAAAGATCAGGGATCAGATAAATGCTTTAAGCGTAATCGGCCAGAACAAGGTCGGCTTCAGCGCTCAAGATGAGTTAGAGGATCTAAAAAACCTCTTGCGTTTATCTTCTCTGCCTGAAAGGATCGAGGCCTTTGATATATCTAATATCAGCGGTAAAGAAGCTACAGGTTCGATGGTCAGTTTCTATCGAGGCAATGCGGATAAGAATAATTACCGGCGTTTTCGGATTAAAAGCGTTGAGACTATCGACGACTATAAGATGCTCAGAGAAGTGTTAGAGAGAAGATATTCCCGGATGATTAGAGAGAAAACATCCCTGCCTGATTTGGTTCTGATTGACGGCGGGAAATCTCATCTTTCAACTGCTGCAGGAGAGCTGAAAAAATTGGGCTTGAAGCTTCCGTTAGCCAGCATTGCCAAGCAACAAGAGAATATTTATACTCAAAACAAAAATAAACCGATCAGGCTGGATTCGGATACTCCGGCATTGAATCTGATCCGCCGTATCCGCGATGAGGCGCACAGGTTTGCTGTCAGTTATCACCATGTTTTGCGCAGAAAGAAGATAATCGGTAGATAACAGTGACTTATTTTTCCAGAAGAGTATACAATATTGTTTCAAGCATACCTTTGGGTCAGGTGCGTACTTATAAGTGGGTGGCTAAGAGAGCAGGTAGTCCTCGGGCATATCGGGCAGTCGGGCAGATCTTAAAGAATAATCCGCATCCTTTGATTATTCCCTGCCATCGCGTAGTCGCATCTAACGGAGAACTGGGAGGTTATGCTTGGGGCAAGGGGATAAAGAAGAGGTTCCTAGATTTAGAAAGACAGATCAAGAAAATAGTGTTATAATAATATTTTTAGAAAATAGAATTTAAGCCAGGAGGACGATATGTCCATGAAGGAACTCTTAAAACTTATGGTTGAGCGTAATGCATCGGATCTATTTTACCGTTCAGGAAGAAAGCCCTGTCTGAGGATTGATGGTAGTATTACCGATGTAGACTGCCCGGCTCTAACCGAAGATGATGTATTCAAGGCGACGGAGGAGATCACCACTCCCAGGCAAAGAGAGAAATTCGAGAAGTCTTGCGATATAGATTTTGCTTTATTTGTAAAAGAACTCAAGCGTAGGTTCCGGGTGAATATATTTATGCAGAGGAATTATCCATCGATTGTAATCAGAAATCTGAATAATGTAATCCAGAATTTTGAAGAACTCAATCTGCCCGCAGAAGTATTAAAAAAGCTATCTCTTGAGCAAAGAGGGTTAGTTCTGCTCACCGGTACCATGGGCAGCGGAAAATCTACCACCATTGCTAGCTTGATTGAACACATTAACGAGACTTGCAGTAAACATATTTTAACTATCGAAGAGCCGATAGAGTTTACTTTTGATGATCAAAAGTCTATCATCAATCAGCGTGAATTAGGCTTGGATGTTTCATCTTATGGCGTGGCCCTGCGGGCTTTTACCTATCAAAGCCCTGATGTGATGTATATCGGTAATATCCGGGATACTGAGACCATGTCAGCCGCGATGACTGCTGCCGAAACCGGCGTTTTGGTCTTAAGCACTTTACATACTATTAACGCTTCCAAGAGCGTTGAAAGGATTATTAATTTTTTCCCTCCGCACCAGCATCAGGAGGTAAGGAATCAGTTGGCTACTCTGTTGAAAGGAATTATATCCTTACGATTAATACCGCGCAAGGATGGAAAAGGCCGGATACCGGCTTACGAAGTGATGCTGTTAACTCCCACGATCAGCCGCCTGATCAGAGAAGGCACGATTTGGGAAATACCAAAATATATCGAACAAGGCGATGTATTCGGCATGCAGTCA
>JBDRMO010000080.1:0-5575 GCA_043812095.1 Candidatus Omnitrophota bacterium
TTAAAACGGTTGCTAAGATTGCGCATGATCACGGAGTGCTTTTTCATACCGATGCAGTTCAGGCGGCAGGGAAGATTCCCGTAGACGTAAAGGATATAGGTGCTGATTTTATCACGCTTTCAGCCCATAAGATTTATGGTCCTAAGGGTATAGGAGTCTTATATGTTAAGAAAGGAATTCCTTTCTGTCCGTTGATCCGCGGCGGCCATCAGGAACAGGGCAGGCGCGCCGGAACAGAGAATACTCTGGGGATTATCGGATTGGGTAAAGCGGTTCAGATGCGGGTAAAAGAAATGAAGGAAGAGGAGAAACGGTTGCTTCGGTTTAAAACAATACTCAAAAGTGGTATAGAAGATAAAATTACCGATATTCAGTTTAACGGACACCCGAGAGATTGCCTTACTAATACTTTGAATGTTTCCTTTGAAGGGGCGGAGGGAGAGGCGACGCTTTTATATCTTGATTTAGAGGGTATCGCGGTTTCAACCGGCTCTGCCTGCGCATCGGGTTCGCTTGATCCTTCACATGTGCTGTTAGCTACCGGAGTATCTGCCGAGCGAGCGCATGGTTCAATCCGTATCAGTATGGGGCGTGATAACACTATAGCGGATGTAGAATACTTGCTTGATAAGTTGCCCAGGGTGATAAAAAAGGTCAGGGGGATGTCTACCTCCTATGTAAAAGGAGGCTTACGGTGAGCGAAAAGAGCAAATGGGTTTATACGGAAAAGCTAAAAGAGCATTTTGTAAACCCCAAGAATGTACTTGCTGATGGAGAAGAGGATCGCTTCGATGCCAAGGGCGTAGTAGGGAATATAAAATGCGGTGATGAAATGATGGTTGCAATCAAGGTTGATAAAGGAAAAGGGACTATTACCGATTGTAAATGGAAAACCTACGGCTGCGCCAGCGCGATTGCCAGCACCTCGATACTCTCTGAGATGGTAAAGGGCATGAGTTTAGATCAGGCTTATCATCTTTCTCCTAAAGATGTTGCCAAGGAGTTAGGAGGCTTACCGGAACATAAAATACATTGCTCCGTATTAGGAGACAAGGCATTAAGGGCTGCGATTAACGATTATTATCAGCGTAATGGAATGCAGGATAAGGTGAAAAGAGAAAAGGCGCGTATTATTTGTCAGTGCATGAATGTAACTGACTTAGAAATAGAGAATGCAGTATTGGAAGGTGCTAGGACTCTCCTGGAGCTTCAGGAGAAGACTAAACTCGGCACGGTTTGCGGCCAGTGTAAAAGTGAGGCTGCTGTTTTATTGGGTAAATACATAAAAGAACACTTCACTAAAAAAGAATAAATTGACCAAACTAAATTCCCAGAGTCTAAAAAAGGGCTTTCTTATATTTTCCTGGGCATTATATGACCTGGCAAATCAATTTTTTGCTCTCAACGTGGTATCCCTATATTTCGTGCGTTGGTTAACTTTTGAAAAGGGCGCTCCGGAAATCCTTTATAGTATCACCTTCGGGATTTCTACTTTTTTTATAGCAATTCTCGCTCCTATATTAGGTGCAATTTCGGATATAACTGAAAGGCGGAAAATTTTCCTGAGTTACCTTACTTTATTGTCTGTTTTTTTTACTATTGCTTTAGGTATATCCGGTAACATTATTCTGGCATTAGTATTCTTTGCCATAGCTAATTTCGGCTGCCAGACGGCTATAGTATTTTATAATGCCCTGATGGTTAATATCGCTCCCAGGAATAGAGTGGGTCTGATTTCGGGGCTTGGTAAGATGCTTGGTTATAGCGGAGCGATACTCGCTTTATATCTTATCAAACCAGTAGTATTAAAGAGTGGTTATCAAGCGACATTTTTGCCCACAGGAATTTTATTTCTGGTTTTTTCTCTGCCATGTCTGATTTTTGTCAAAGATAAGGCCAGCCGATCTGATATAAAATTGATCAACTTTTTTAATAAAGAAAAGGCATTAGAGATTTTGAGAAAATTGAGAATAGCTATCTTTAATGCCCATAAAGTCCCCGGCCTGATGGATTTCTTAAAGGCGATGTTTTTCGGTCTCTGTGCGGTGAATGTGATTATTCTTTTTATGTCTGTTTACGCAACGCGGGTTTTTGGTTTAAACGAAGCGCAGGTAATTAATCTCATCGGATTCTCGACGATATTCGCAATTATCGGTAGTATTTCTTCGGGTTTTATCAGTGATTATGTCGGCTATAAACGCTGTCTTTGTGCGATTGTAATTCTTTGGATAGTCTGTTTTTTAATGGGTGCGGTTAACAGGAATCTTAACCTGTATTGGGTGATTGGCGCACTGGTGGGAACAGCGCTGGGTGCAACCTGGGTAGTTTCACGTGCGGCTGTGATCAGATTGGTTCCGGAGGAGAAAATCGGTGAGACCTTCGGTTTATTTAACCTCGTAGCCTATCTTTCAGCTATTGTAGGATCTTTCTATTGGGGGATCATTCTATTATTTCTTTCGCCTTTGGGAGCATTAGGTTATCGTATTGCTCTTTCTAGTTTAATTTTATTTATGTTGGCGGGATTATTTTTCCTTTTACGTTTACCGAAACTTTCGTTGAAGAATTCATGAACGACCATTTGATTATCCATAAGCTATTTAGCAATGCCGTATCTGATTTCTCTGAAAGAATAGCGTTGCAGATAAAGAAAGATAATTCCTGGAAGAGATTTACATATAAAGAAGTAGAAACCTCAAGTCTAAAATTAGCTACCTATTTAGTTAAACAGGGCTGTAAAAAGGGAGATTTTGCGGCCTTAATTTTAGAGAATCGTCCGGAATGGCCGATAATCTACTTTGGGATACTTTATGCGGGACTCGGTTGCGTTCCGCTGGACCCGCAGCTATCTAGAAAAGAAATAGAAAATTTCCTCAATGATAGTAGCTCAAAGGTAATTTTTTGTTCTCAGAATATATTCAGGGAAAAAATCGGTAAGAACATCGGGAATAAGCTTGAGAGAGTGATTATTCTTGATTCTATCGATGGTATTTCCGGAAATCTGATTAAGTTCTCCGGGATAGAAAATGTTAACTCGGACTTATCTGTTCTACCCGCGGTTTCTCCGGAGGATACTGCTTCTTTGGTCTATACCTCCGGTACTACTGCCCAATCAAAAGGGGTGCTCTTAACCCACAAAAATATCTGCTCTAATTTTCAGGGTATTCAGGTGCGTAAAGTATTCTTTCCTTCCGATAACACCATCGCGATCCTGCCCTTGTATCATACCTATGCTTTTATGGCTACTTTAATCGCGCCGCTCCTTTTAGGAGCAAAGGTTACTTATTGTCCGTTAAGCTTCAAGCCGTCTGAGCTTAGTTCAATAATCAAAGAAGCAGAAGTTACGGTTTTGACCGCGGTTCCGCAATTGCTCTTTTTATTATATAAAGGTATAGCTGAGAAGACTAAGAAGATACCCCCTTTTCTGATGCCTTTATTTTTGCCGTTGATAAGAAATAAAGTACGTAAGCAATTCGGGAAGAACTTCAGACTTTTAGTTAGCGGAGGCGCTAGAATAGAGCCTAAAGTCGCTAAGTCTTTATCGCAATTAATGGGGGTTAAGTTAATCGAAGGATACGGACTGACCGAAACATCTCCCATAGTAACGCTCAACCCGCCGGAAAGACAAAAGTTTGGTTCTGTCGGTAAGACTCTACCGGGTGTGAAAATTAAGATTGTCGAACCTGATGAATCGGGAGTAGGGGAAGTGGTTATCCAGGGGCCTAACGTGATGGCAGGATATTTTAAACGGCCTGATTTGACCAGTCAGGTTATAAAGGATCATTGGTTCTATTCCGGTGACCTGGGCTATATAGACAAAGATGGTTATCTTTTTCTGAGTGCCAGGAAAAAAGACGTGATTGTATTAAGCTCAGGAAAAAATATTTATCCGGAAGAACTGGAGGAGCATTATATCAGGAGTCCGTATATCAAAGAGATATGCATCCTGCCTAAAACCGAGGAGAGGTTTGGGCGGTTGATAGATTCGCTTTACGCCGTAGTCGTTCCGGACTTCGAATATCTGAGAAAAAGGAATGAGGTTAATATCCAGGCGAAAGTACGCTGGGACATAGAGAATCTAGGTAAGGAGTTACCTTCATATAAGCACATTATGGGCTTCGTGATTACAAAAGAGGAATTGCCCCGTACGTCTTTGAAGAAGATAAAGCGATATGAGGTGAGTAAAAAATTTGCTAATTTCGAATCCCTAAAAGAGGAAGTTAAGCCGGAAGTCGTATCACAAGAAGATACGAATATCCTTACCCAGGATATCGCTAAGAAAATTATAAGTTATTTAACTAGCGAGCTTAAAAAGCCGATTAATTTAAACAGTCATCTTGAGATCGATTTAGGCATTGATTCTTTAAGCAAGGTAGAGCTTATTTTAGGCCTGGAGGCGCTATTTTCTGTAAAAATACCCGAAGAGGCACTAGCTAAAGTCTCGACAGTTAAAGAACTTATTCTCAGAGTATTGGAGATTACAGAAGAAGGTACGACTTCAGAAGAAATCAGAGAAGAAGCAGCTAATACCTGGTCTGAGATTTTAAGAGAACAGCCGGAAGGGAAAACCCTGGCAAAAATCAGCCTTGTCCCGCGGTTTTTAGATACTGTTATTCTCTGGGTAATCATAAAAGCTTTTTTCTATATTTTTAAGGTCTTCTGGCTTTTAAGAGTTCAAGGCAAAGAGCGCTTACCATCTAAAGGGCCGTATCTTATTTGTCCAAACCACGCCAGTTACTTAGACGGAGCTGTACTAATCAGCAGCCTGCCTTTCAAGTACGTGATGAATACATTCTCTTTAGGATACAGCGATATATTTGAAAAGCCCGCCTTTCGATGGGCGATTAAATTAGCGCATCTTATACCGATTGATCCGAATACAAATTTAACTGAGGCAATGCAGGCTATAGCGTATGTTATCAGACATGATAAGATGGCTTGTATATTTCCCGCCGGTAGACGTTCTATAGATGAGAATGTTCAAGAATTTAAAAAAGGTGTAGGAATTTTAATTAAAGAATTAGATATTCCGGTTGTTCCGGCATATATTAAAAATTCTCATAAGTCCTGGCCAAGAACCAGCCGCCTGCCGCGCTTAACCGCACTAAAAGTCATTTTCGGCCGGCCGATTACATGGAAAGAACTGATCGCTAAACAGGGGAAGGCTGAATTTACGGATGATTATGCGGCTATTGCTCAAGGGTTGAGGGAAGAAGTTATGAAGCTCGCTGAAGATAGCTAGAAAAGGAGGGAGAGTTATGTTAAAGAAATTGTTTCTAGTTGTTTGTTTTTTGATTGTTTCCCTAAGTTCAAGTTTTGCCGAGGATACAAAAGTAGAATTCGAAGGAAGATACTGGATCACTGATTTGGATGCTAAAGCACAAGTTGATGCCGCGGGTATAGGAGGGACTAGATTAGATCTTAAGTCAGACTTAGGAATCGGTGATGAAGATTTTCCGGAAGGAAGAGTTACTTTGAATTTAGGCTCTGCGAAATGGAGATTTGCTTATATGCAGGTTGATTACAGCGGTAATCAGAATCTAAATCAGACGATTACATTTAAAGGAAAGACCTATAC
>JBDRMO010000081.1:0-10379 GCA_043812095.1 Candidatus Omnitrophota bacterium
ATACCTTTGGGAGGGCCTAGCGTGAGTTGGTGGTTTCAGAGTATTGACGGTAATACGATCATTACCCCGGAAAGAGGGATGATCTATGAACTGAGTCAGTATTGCTATAGATACCGGCTACCTTTAGATTTTATCAGTTGGCATACATTTTCTACCTCACCTGACTCAGAAGAAGAAATTACCGGATACAAGAAGAGCGTAGTTAGTCTGATCCGGGAATGGTTAACATATTTTAAGTTCGACCCCAATACACCTTTGATTATTGACGAGTGGAATTTTGATGCAGGAGCCAATATTTCACCTGAGAGAGGAGAGAAAGCTTACATTTGCTCAAGCTTTATCCCCGCGCGGATTAAAAATATGTATAAATCAGGGATTGATTATCAGACTTATTTTTCTCTGGAAGACTTTCAGGAGAATAAGGAAGGGGTGGCGCGAAATACGGGAATCTTTTATTTCGATTCTGAAAGCTCAAAATATAAAGGAGGGGGAAAAGCGGTATATAACGCTTATAAGATGCTCAGCCTTTTAGGCAGGGATATGTTTTTGACAAAGTTTAAGGATGATTTTGTCGGTACTATCGCCACCAGAGAAAAGGGCCGGGTGATCTTGCTACTTTACAATTATATAGATCCTAATACGGCGATAAATTATCTTACTAAGCATATTGCCGCGTTAGGCGCAGGAGACAGAGAGAGATTGGTAAGATTCATTAAATCAGAGAGATTCGGAAAGTTCCTCAGGGGCGAGCTTGAAGTCTCCGGCTCAAAGCGTCTACGTAAAAGAGTTAAGGTAATGCTTGAGAAGGCAAGGGCGTTAAATAATAGGGCGACACTGTTTTCTCAGGAACCGCGTAAGATAACAGTTGAAATCAAGAACCTCAAAGGAAGCTATTTATACGAAAAATATGTAGTTGATTCCAGCTGTAGGCTTGATTGTCCCTTTAACCCGACGGAAAAAAAAGAAGTGGTTACCTCTGACATTTATCAAGAGACGTTTACGATGAGCCCTTATTCTCTGAATATGATTATTTTAGATAGCAAACCTATAGAGGTGCAGAAGGCGCAGGGGTTAGAGCAGCTTGCTACAGAAGTTGCAGTAGCTACAGAAGCTAACGAAGCTGCAGAAGTTGCAGTAGCTAAAGAAGCTAACGAAATGGCAGAAAAAACAACTTTAATTGAGCAGAAGCAAGAAGCCGAACAATCAGAATAAAGTATGTCCAGATTAGCCCCTGATTTATTCTCTCAACCTAAAGATTTAGAGAGACGTGTTTATAAAGTCGGCGAGATTACCCGGGACATCAAAATGATTTTGGAGAATACCTTTGGTGAGGTTTGGGTCGAAGGGGAAGTCTCTAATTTTAAAGCCGCTGCTTCCGGCCACTTTTATTTTTCTCTCAAAGATGAATCGGCGGTACTGGCGGCAGCGATGTTCAGTCGGGCGAATAAAGAGGTTGAGTTCAAAATCGAAGACGGGTTAAAGGTGGTTTGTTTCGGCAAGGTCGATGTTTACCCTCCCCGGGGAAATTACCAATTGATCGTGGAGAGGGTCGAACCCAAAGGGATCGGAGCCCGCCAGCTTGCCTTTGAACAATTAAAGAAAAAACTTTTTAAAGAAGGGCTTTTTGAACAGGGGCATAAAAAGCCCCTTCCATCTATACCCTTTAAGGTGGGGGTGGTTACCTCTAGTCATGGTGCTGCGGTTAGGGATATATTACAGATACTTAAGAAGGGAGCGCCTTTTGTTGATTTGATTATTCGTCCTGTACGCGTACAGGGAGAGACTGCTGCAAAAGAGATCGCTAAAGCTGTCGAAGATTTTAATAAGTTCGGCCAAATAGATGCTTTGATAATCTCCCGGGGCGGAGGGAGCATTGAGGATCTCTGGTCATTTAATGAGGAGATCGTTGCCCGGGCAATATATAACTCCAGATTCCCCACGATCTCTGCGGTCGGGCATCAGATTAATATTACCCTTGCGGATTTAGTCGCAGACGTATTTGTGGAAACGCCCTCAGCTGCCGCTAAAATTATCGTAGATAAAAAGAATGCCCTCTTGGCGGAAATGGATAATTACCGCCATAGCCTATCTGCTTCTATCGCGGAGGTGATTTATAACCTAAAGCATATCCTGGCGGATTTAAAAGGTGCATTGGTCAGCCCAATGGATAGATTATTAGAAAAACAGCAGTTAGTGGATGAATTTGCTGCAGGATTGAACCGCCAAATCAAACAGATCTTAAATATTACCCGGGAAAAGCTGTCTTACTTGATAGAGAAATTAGAAGCACTTAGCCCGCTTTCAGTATTATCCCGCGGTTACAGTCTCAGCACACTTCTTAAAACAGGCGAAATTATAAAAGATGCATCCGCTCTGAAGCAAGGTGATAAAATCAAGACAGTTTTGGATAAAGGAATCTTTATTAGTACGGTTAGGGAGGTAATCAAAGATGACAAAAGAGAAAAAAGAGCGCTTTGAAGATGAAGTTAAAAGACTGCAGAAGATTGTCGATGAACTAGCCGACGGAAAGCTGACCCTCGGCGAGTCGCTCAAAAAATACGAAGAGGGCATCAAACTAGCTCAGGGTTGCTCCGCAACGCTTAATGAAGCTCAACGTAAAGTCCAGACATTGATAAAGAAAGAGGATAAATATTCTCTGGAAAAATTCTCAGAGGATTCAGACCAGCAAGATTAATAATGTTATTAGAAAAAATCAGTTCACCTCAAGACCTTAAGTCCTTAGATGCCGATCAACTTACGATTCTCGCTGCGGAGATCAGGAGAAGGATAGTTGATGTCGTATCTAAGACCGGAGGCCACCTTGCCTCTAGCTTAGGTGCAGTAGAGCTAATTATTGCTTTGCACCGTTGTCTTGATTTGCCCCGCGACAAAATCATTTTTGACGTAGGGCACCAGACCTATACCCATAAGATTTTAACCGGTAGGAACAAAGATTTTTCCTCCCTACGTCAATACAAAGGAATAAGCGGGTTTCCATGTAAAGACGAATCTGTTTATGATACATTTACTACAGGCCACAGCTCTAACGCAGTTTCTTTATCATTAGGCCTTGCCTGTGCAAGGGGTTATCTGGCGAAAAAAGACCACTTCAAAATAGTAACCGTTATCGGTGACGGTTCCTTAAGCGGGGGGCCTTGTTTTGAGGGGTTGAATAACGCCGGACACCTGAAAAAAGACATGTTGGTGATCTTGAATACTAACGAGTTGAGTATCGCCCCAAACGTTGGTGCCTTAAGTACTTATTTGAATAAGATTATCTCGCTACCTATATATAACCGTTTCAAGAATTCCCTGGAGGGATTTTTGAAGTCGCGCGTACCCAAAGGCAGCCGTCTGATCAGGATCGCCAATAGATTTGAGGAAGGCCTTAAAGGCTTATTTATTCCGGGGATGTTCTTTGAGGAGTTGGGATTCCGTTATTTTGGTCCACTGGACGGCCATAATCTTCCCATGCTGTTAGGTACCCTAAAAAATATCTTAAATATCCAGGGGCCGAAATTACTACACGTGGTTACCAAGAAAGGAAAGGGTTATGCTCCGGCGGAGAATGAACCGGTTAGGTTCCACGGCACAGGCCCTTTTGATGCTCTTAGCGGTAAGGCCCAAGTTGACTCAGCCCTAAGAACCTACACGCAAGTATTCAGTAAGAAGATAGTAGAACTAGCGAAGAAGGATAAGAGGGTGGTGGCGATAACCGCTGCAATGCCGGAAGGGACAGGCCTGGATAAGTTCCGCGATCAATATCCGCAGAGGTTTTTTGACGTGGGTATTGCTGAAGGGCATGCGGTTTCTTTTTCCGCTGGCTTAGCGAAGGCGGGATTGAAACCGGTAGTGGCGATATATTCCACATTCTTACAAAGGGCCTATGACCAGATTATTGAAGACGTTGCGTTGCAGAATCTATCGGTAGTATTTGCAATCGACCGCGCAGGTATCGTCGGAGAGGATGGGTTTACGCATCAGGGCAGCCATGATATCAGTTATCTAAAGAATATCCCCAATTTGGTAGTGATGGCCCCTAAAGATAATATTGAATTTGAGGAGATGCTGGAGTTAGCAGTCGGCTTAGATAGTCCGACAGCGATTAGATATCCTAAATCAGCCTGTCCGCAACTCCGTTGGCCGGCCAAATCCATAAGGTTAGGTAAAGCGGAAGTTATGAAGAAGGGTAGAGATTTTACTCTGATCGGTCTGGGGAGCATGGTGGCGCCTTCTTATGAAGCAATCGAGGCATTAAATAAAGAGGGCTTATCAGGGACTTTGATAAATGCACGTTTTATCAAGCCGTTAGATATCGATTTAATTAAAGAGGCTACGGATAAAACAGACTTTATTTTTAGTGTAGAAGAGGGTATTATAGATGGTGGCTTTGGGAGTGCGATCTGTGAACAAATCAATAGACCGGTTGTGAGGATTGGCTTGCCATGTGAATTTATCGTCCACGGTAAGAGGGAAATCTTGTTAGGAGAATATGGGCTCACCGCAGCCGGCATCGCTCAAAGGATCAGAGAAACAGTAAAGAAAAATGGCTAAAGTTACGATCAACAAAGATAAATGTAAGGGGTGCCTTCTTTGCATCAATGTCTGTCCGAAAAAAACTATCAAGAAGAGCGTGAAACTAAATAAACGCGGAGTAAACTACATCGAATTTATATCCGGCTCTCAGTGTTTAGGTTGTGCGATGTGCGCGATCATCTGCCCTGATTGCTGCATTGAAGTGTATAAATAAATATGAGCAAGAAGATTTTGATTACCGGGAATGAGGCAATGGCCGCAGGCGCGATTCAGGCCGGTTGTCGTTTTTATGCAGGTTACCCGATCACCCCCCAGAATGAAATACCTGCCTATATGTCCAAGCGGATGCCCGAAGCAGGAGGAGTTTTTATTCAGGCAGAATCAGAATTATCTGCAATAAATATGGTATTCGGTGCTGCAGCAGCGGGTGCTATGGCGATGACTTCGTCTTCTAGCCCGGGTATGAGCCTGAAGCAGGAAGGGATCTCTTATATAGCCGGAGCAGAGCTGCCAGCTGTGATCGTGAATGTGATGCGCGGAGGTCCTGGTTTAGGCAATAATCTGGCCCGCGCAATCCGATTATTTTCAGGCTACGCGCGGAGGCGGACACGGAGATTATCATTCCATCGTGCTTGCTCCTTCCTCTGTCCAGGAGGCTTATGAATTAATGATTCGCGCCTTTGATTTAGCGGAAAGATATCGCAGCCCGGTGATTATTTTAGGCGACGGGATGTTGGGGCAGATGATGGAACCCATTATTGTAAAATCCCAAATTACAAATCACAAATCCACAAAAAAGTCTTGGGCGTTGACAGGGTGTAAAGGCAGGAAGCCGAATATCGTTAAATCTTTTTATATGAAAGAAGGGGATTTAGAAACCTTTAATCTTAAGCTCCAGAAGAAATATAGGCGGATTCAGGAGAAAGAACAGCTTAGTGAAAGTCTCTTCCTAGAGGATGCTAAAGTCATCCTGGTTGCTTATGGGTCAATGGCCAGGATTGCAAAGAGTGCTGTCAGTAAATTAAGGAAGAAGAATAAAAAAGTCGGCTTAATCCGTCCGGTAACATTATGGCCATTTCCTAAAAAGATTTTTCAAGGCCTGGCGGCACGCAGTAAGAATTTAAAGTTTTTAGTTGTCGAGATGTCTTACGGCCAGATGATAGAGGATGTTCAGCTGGCGCTTAATGGGAAGTTTAGAGTTGATTTTATCGGTAGGAGCGGCGGCGGGATCCCCAGCGAAGAGGAGATCGCAAGAAAAATTGCTAAATTGTTGGATGGTTAAATTATATTGTTATGACAATTTAGCGATCTAACAGTTTAGCAGGCTAACGATTTAACAATGGAAAAGATATTCAGCCACCCTAAATCTTTACGAGATGTTTCAACACACTATTGTGCTGGTTGCGGTCATGGCACAGTGCATAGGTTGATTGCCGAGATAGTGGACGAGTTAGGCATTAGAGAAAAAATTATCGGTATAGCTCCGGTGGGTTGCGCAGTGATTGCCTATGATTATTGGGATTTTGACTGTTCTGAAGCAGCACATGGCCGAGCTTTAGCTGTGGCGACCGCGATAAAAAGAGTAAGGCCGGATAACATTGTTTTTACTTATCAGGGTGACGGAGACCTCGCGGCAATCGGTACAGCCGAAACTATTCATGCGGCAAACCGGGGGGAGAACCTCACTGTGCTATTTATCAATAACGCGGTTTATGGTATGACCGGCGGTCAGATGGCGCCCACTACCTTATTAGGCCAGAAGACAGCTACCACCCCGAAAGGGAGACAGTCGGCGACAGAAGGCTATCCTTTGAAGATATCTGAGATCTTAAGCCAAATACCCGCAGTGAAATTTATTGAACGGACATCTCTGCATTCACCTCAGGAGATCATTAAGACGAAGAGGGCAATAAAGCAGGCATTTGGGAACCAGATCGATAAAGCGGGGTTTTCTTTAGTTGAGATACTTTCCCCCTGCCCGACATATCTGGGCATAACGCCCCAGGAGACATTGCTCTGGTTGAAGGATGTGATGATTAAAGAGTTTCCATTAGGCAGGTTGAAATAAGGATGACTGAAAAAATTATAATCGCTGGTGCAGGCGGACAGGGAATTATGCTGCTGGGAAAGGTTTTAGCTGAGGCGGCAATGAGAGAAGGTAAGTTTGTAACCTGGATGCCCTCTTACGGTGCAGAGGTGCGCGGAGGGACTGCCCACTGTATGGTAATCTTATCAGACAAAGAGATCAGCTCCCCTTTTATTGATAAGGCCGATATTGTGATTGTAATGAATAGGCCGTCTTTAGAGAAGTTCAGAAATAGAATAAGCAATCAGGGTCTTTTGATTATGAACAGTTCTTTAATATCAGTTGATGGCTATAAAAATACACGTAATTATAAATACCCTTTTACTGAGATTGCTTCACGATTAGGTAATATCCGCGTAGCTAACATGATCGCCCTGGGAACTTTAGTGGCGAAAAATAAAACAGTGAGTTTAAAGGGCGCGTTGGCAGCGATTTCAAGCATCGCTCCGCAGGATAAGAAAAATTTAATAGAAATTAATTTCCGGGCGCTTAAAGAGGGGGCGCAACTGAAATGATGAGGGTTCGTTAATGATTAGGGTTCGCTTCGCACCATCGCCGACCGGTAATCTGCATATCGGAGGAGCGCGCACAGCTCTTTTTAATTGGCTATTCGCCAGGGCTAATCATGGTCGATTTATATTAAGGATAGAAGATACGGATCAGCTACGTTCAAAGACGGAGTATCTGGATGAGATATTATCGAGTTTAGAATGGATGGGTTTTGAATCAGATGAGATAACTCATCAAAGCCAGAGATTCAAGCTCTATAAAGAACTCGCCGATAAGTTATTAAAGGACGGCAGGGCATATATAGAAAGATCCGATCAGGGTGCCGAGGCAGTGATATTTAAAGTTGAGCCTTGTAAGATTAAAATTCAGGATTTAATCCGGGGAGAGATTGAGTTTGACTCGCAGTCAATCAAGGATCAGGTACTGATTAAATCCGACGGCACACCGACATATAATTTCGCCTGCGTAGTCGACGACGCGACCACAAATATTTCACATGTAATCAGAGGGGACGACCATATTTCGAATACCCCTAAACAGGTTCTTTTATACGAAGCATTAGGTTTTTCTCTGCCTAAATTTGCGCATCTGCCATTAATCTTAGGCATGGGTGGAGGCAGGCTTTCTAAGAGGACCGGCGCTACTGCAATTTCCGAATACCGGAATATGGGATATCTTGCTTCGGCCCTGGTAAATTATCTCCTGCTTTTAAGTTGGTCTCCTGGGCAAGACCAGGAAATCATCGATATAAAAGAGGCAATAAAATTGTTCGATATCAAAAACATTAATAAAACCGCCGCCACTTTTGATATCGATAAGCTGAAGTGGATTAATAATCAATATATAAAGAAGCAAGATACGGCTGAGTTGGCAGAAAAGATCATTCCGTTATTATTAGAAAAGAAGTATATTGAAAAAGAAAATTACGACAAAGAACGCATAGTATCTTTGGTAAAGCTGTTTCAGGCGCGCCTTTCAGTGTTAAACGATTTCCCGGACTGGGCTGATTTCTTTTTTCTGCAGGACATCAAGATGGATTCGGAAGCACAAGAGAAGTTTTTAAGCCAGGATTTATCGCGTGAGTTTAGGCTTTTTGCAGAAAGACTGGATTCGCTCGAGGAATTTGATATAATAACCATTGAAAAGAGCTTTAGAGATTTAGTGAAAGAATTAGATATCTCGGCAAAAGTACTTATCCATCCGATCAGGGTCGCCCTGACCGGTAAGACTATCGGGCCGGGGTTATTCGAAGTAATATATTATTTGGGTAGAGAGTTGACAAAAAAAAGACTATCACAGTGGATAAAAAAGGAGGACGCATGCTAAAAAGATGTCTCGCATTGTTTACTTTGACTATTTTCCTAATATTAGCCAGTGGATGTGGGACACTCAAGGGGGCTGCGGAAGGCGCAAAAGAGGATTGGGCAGCTGTTGAAAAGGCAGATGCTTGGTTCCGGGAGAATCTCTGGTAGGGCAATGACAAAGAAAAAGGCGCAATATGCAGAAACATATAGAAACTGCGAGATTATTATCTACGGTTCGGGTAAAGAATGGTGGTGGAAGGTATTCGTTCATAATAAGTCTAGATCTTCCCCGATTGGGTATTTTAGTGTAAATTCAGCTTTGCATGAAGCGAAGAAATATGTAGATAAAAAGGTCCTTTGATAACTTCTCGGCCTTAATGCGGATGAATGAGATGATCTTAGATTTAGCTATTTTATCACGGTTATTTATAGCAGCGGAAATATTTGTGGGAATACTTTTTTTTGCTATTTTAGCCGGTGTTCTCAGGTCCCGCGCTAAAAAGAAGCACAAAGAAAACACAGAGAGCGTTGATCAAAAGATTGAGGTTGATTCATTAAAGGAGCAGGCGGAGCAGAATATTGCCAAGCGTAGCGAACTAGAAGAGGAATGCGAGAATTTAAAAAAAGAAAAAGCGGCTATCAGCGATGAATTGTCCAAGCAGACGGAATCTTTTCGTGTCGATAAGATCAGGGCGGAACGTTTAAAAAAGGAGAATGCGGAGCTTAAAGAAACAGGGCAGAACCTCACGAAAGAATTAGAGCAATTTAAAAATGAAAACCAGAGATTAAAAGAAAAAATCGCAGAAAGAGGACCTCAGCGGGAGAATATAATCCCTCAGGCTCAGACCAAAGTAGAGGAGCTAAAGCAGAAAGAACTGGAAGAAGAGCTTAAGAAGAGGAACGAAAAATTAGAGATCTTAGAAAGGGAGAATAAAGATATAACCAGCGAACTCGAGCAGGCCAGGCAGAGCATCGCTATGTATAAGAGTAATGCGGTCGGTCCGGAGAAAGAAAAAGAGGGCCATCAAGTCGAGAGCATAGAACAGGAGCAGTTAAGAAAACAAAATCTAGAGCTAGAGAATGAATTAAGCAGCCAGGATGAGCAGTTGCAGAATTTAAGTAAGGCCAATGCGCAACTCGAAAAAGAACTAAAAGAAAAGAGTGAACAATTAAAAGTCAGTGAGGCTGACTTAATAGAATTCAAAAGAGAAGCTGAAGAGAAGGAGCAAGAGAAAAAAGCAAAGGAAGCAAAACCTTTTGTAGCTGCTAAAATAAAGAGGAAGCAAAAGATTGGCGATATTCTCTTGGCCAAAGGCATTATTACCCAGGAGGTATTGGATAAGGCGTTGGAATACTCTAAACAATACGCCCGCAGCATCACCCAATATCTGCTGCATTATGGCCATGTAGAAGAAAGCGAGTTAGCAGAGTGTCTCTGTGTTCAGTTCGGGATCCCCTATCTTCCATTAATGTCTTATGATATATCCCAGAAGGTCATAGATTTAGTCCCGGTCGACTTAGTTGAAAAATATTGGCTTATTCCCGTAGATAGGCAGGGAGAAACTCTAATGGTGGTGATGATCGATCCTCTTGACGAGGAAGCGATTCAGGAAGTAGGGAAAGCCGCAGGCCTAAAAGTGATACCGTTTGTAGGAATCCCCTCGGAAGTGATGTCAGCTCTTGAGGCGTACTATAAGGTTTCAATCTCAATCAACAAAGGGGAAGAAAAGAAAAATCTCCCGTTTTTTATAGATACGAAGTACTACAGAGGCGTAGAGCGCAGGCAGGCTATAAGATTTAAGACAGAGATTGAAGTACACTTTCCCGTACAGGGCGCATATAAAAAGTCTATAACTAAAGATATCAGCCGGGACGGCATTTCTTTTTTATCCGAAAAGGTCATACCGATCGGGGAAGTCTTACCAATAGAGATAGATTTACCC
>JBDRMO010000082.1:0-31815 GCA_043812095.1 Candidatus Omnitrophota bacterium
AGTTAATCTTCTTACCGGTTCCTTTGAAGGGACAAAGGCAGAGGATCAATATAAAGGGGTGAGAGTTTATCGAGAGCCAGTAATGGATTTAAACTGGCTGAGTACAAGAGGGGTAAACGGGCTAACTGAAGAGGTGAAAGAGGGATTTAATAAATTTATAGATAAGACAAGCCCGGACTGCCTGCATGTACACAATATGCATTATTTTAGTAAGATACACGCCTCTTTACTGCAAGAATTATCGAAGAAAAAAAGTATACCTCTGATCTTAACTGCGCATAACGTCTGGGATGATAATCTATTTTTAGATCTTACTAATAAAATTAGATGGGCGCATATTATTGCCGTGAGTCATTTTATAAAAAGAGAGATTATCGGGACCGGATACAAGCATAGAAATATAACCGTTATTCATCATGGCATTGATCAGGATGCGTACTCCCTAAAGACCAAGCCAGGATATATATTTAAAAAATATCCGATTCTTAAGGGCAGAAAAAGAATAGTGTTTCATCCTGCAAGGATGGGTTTAGCTAAGGGTTGCGATGTAACTATCAAAGCATTCCGTATAGTCAAAGGGAGGTTTCCTGATGCAGTTTTAGTGCTTGCCGGAACAAAGAACATTATTGACTGGACTCATAGCCATCAGAAAGATATCGCCTATATGGTGAGTTTGGTTAAATTCCTTAATTTAAGAAATAATGTTTTAATCGATGCATATGATTTAACAGATATGCCTAAGCTCTATGCGGCTTCTTCTGTTTGCGTTTATCCTTCGACTGCATCTGAACCTTTCGGCCTGACGATGCTGGAGGCTCTGGCTTCTGGTAAACCAATGGTAGTCACGGAAGCAGGAGGAATGCCGGAGATTATCAAAGACGGCATTAATGGTTTTATCGTTCCGGTAAAGAATTTCGAATCTTTGGCCTCCAGGATCATACAGCTTTTGTCCGATGACCAACTCAGGGACAGGCTAGGATATACAGGCAGGCAGATAGTGGAACAGCAATACACAAAAGAGATAGTTGCCGAGAATACCTTAAGTTTATACAGAAAATTTTGTTAGCTAAAATTAAGAAAAGGGGGTGTGAGATGAAAAGGAGGACCGTATTAATACTGACGTTTTGTTGCTTCTTAAGTGTTATATTATTTGCTTGTGCACCTGTGGAGAAGGCAGCGACTAGCCTTGAGGCAATAGAAAAATCAAAGACGATGGAAAAGGTTCAGGAAAAAACAAGGTATCTAGTCTCTCAGGCGAAAGCCTTCTATAATTCGAAGGAGTTTCAAAAAGCGGTAGATGTAGCACAGTATATTCTGATCGCTGTTGATAAAGAATCAACCGAGGCTCAAAAAATAATAGAGAAAGCTAAAGCCCAGCTTCGGGCAGCGGCAGAGAATGTCGCCGGTAACGTCAAGCAAAAGCTAGGCGCTTTCGGGAAATAAAGCGCAGAAAGAGAAAAGGAGGCAGAGTATGGGCGGAATATTAGGGTTAATAGTACTGGTTCTGGATATCATTGCGATTATTGATGTATTAAAGGGCTCCGCGGAGACAGGCAAGAAGGTGCTTTGGATTATCCTTATCCTTATTTTACCCGTTGTAGGTCTGATTCTCTACTTTCTGCTGGGAAAAAAGAAATAGTCTAAAAAGATATTAATAATTTAAACCCGTAACTTAAAAATTACGGGCTTATTTTATTGCAATGATGTTGCATAAAATAATTTTTTTTTATTGTAAATATAGTGATATAATATAAGCTTAATCCGGAAGAGAAATAATCAGAATATAGCATAACGGCCAAATGGAAATATTAAGTTCTTTAGGGGTGTTGGCAGGAGGCGCATGGGGTTCCGGAGTCAATCTTTACCTCACCGTTGCCGGCCTTGGTATAGCACACAGAATGCACTGGCTTATTTTGCCTGGGCATATGGATACCATAGCGCATCCTTTGATTATTCTGGTTGCGATTGCGATGTATGCGGTTGAATTTTTTGCAGATAAGATTCCCTATGTCGATTCAGCCTGGGATTCTGTGCATACCTTTATCAGGCCTTTAGGAGGCGCTGCTTTAGGATATATGGCGATGGCTAATATGGGCCCGTTAGCGCAGATACCGGTTGCATTGGTCACAGGAGCGGTTGCAGCTGATTCGCATCTTACAAAAGCAACTGCAAGGGTAGCGATAAACACTTCTCCTGAACCAATAACCAATTCTATTGCCAGCATTACCGAAGACGTTTCAGTAGCTACAGTATTATACTTGATCATTAAGCACCCGATAATCGCTATAATCATTGTAATTCTCTTTATACTTTTTTCCATCTGGTTCTTGAAGGTGATGTTTAGGTTTTTAAAGAAAGTATTCCGCTTTTTTACCGGTGAAAAAATTCAGCCTGCTGAGCAAAAGAGGGCCGGGGCATGAAAAAAAAGATGATTATTTTATCGGCAAGCCCGGTTAAGAACGGGAATACCGCTTGTCTTGTACGCTGGTTTGCAGAAGGGGTAAAAAATAGGGGCGCAGAAGTTAAAATTGTAGATATCGCCCGCATTAAATATAAGGTCAATGGCTGTATTTCCTGCCAGAAGTGTCAGGAGTCTGATAAATTTCGCTGTGTTATTGATGATGCAGCAACCCCGGTTATCGCTAGTCTGGCAGAGAAGGATATGATAGTTTTCGCCACACCCCTGTATTTTTTCGGACCAACAGCGCAGCTTAAGCTGTTTCTTGACCGGATGTATTCATTAGTTAAATTAAAGCATAAATTGGGTATGCAAAATGCTCTGAAGAACAAAAAAATGGTTTTGCTTGCTTCCGCAGCAGGCTCTCTGACTCCGGGCTTGGTTCTTCTTGAGAAAACATTCAGCACAATTGCTGCGGTGACACGGATGAAGTTTAGTTCTTTGCTTATACCGAAAGCAGGCGGCTCCGGAGATATCAGAAATAATAAAGATATCCGTAAAAGGACAGTTAGATTCAGCCAGGAAGTTCTCTAGAGTTAATTTCTTTAGATCTCATTTATAAAAAGGAGAAGAATAATGCAGATTGCGATCGGATTGACGTTTCCCGGAACCCTGAAAGATGAGTCTATCATTTGTGACCTTTGTAAGAAATTTAATATCAGCGTAATAATTATTGAAGCTTCTTTTTCCAATACTACGGGTTGGGCGATTCTGAAAGTAGACGGACAAGAGGATGAAGTGCAAAAATCCCTCGATTTTTTAGAGGCTAAAAATATAAGGTTACAGAAAATTGAAACTAAAAGGTAAAATAGGAAAAATAAGTCTTCTAATCAACGCCTTCATTATTTTCTTAACAGGCTGCGCGGTTTCTCCTCTTGACCAGCGTATATCTCTGTTAAAAAGATTAGCGGCAAACCAGAAGGAGATTGAGCAGGATCTTAAAAAGCAGGAAAAATTGTTTTATAAACTAGTAGCTGATATAAAAAATCAGAGACTCGGAATGGGCGATAGCAAAGAAGAGATATTATTGGAGTATGGGGAGCCTGTATTCTGTAAGATATTGCAGGAGAAAGATAGGGAAAGCTGTCTTTATCGGCATCCTAGCAAATATTTTTTAACTGATAAGGTTCATCTTTATTTTGATCATGCAGGGAATTTATATTCATGGGAATTAAAAGAAGGGGAAGGATAAAATGATAGAGATGCTTAGGGAAACTATATTTTTTGGAAATAGTCTATTAGATTACTTGATATGCTTAGGGATTATTCTTATAGGCATACTGGTTATTAAAGTGATTGAGAGGGGCGTGGTTCTTAGAAGGCTTAAAGGATTAGAAGAAAAGACTACAAACACGATGTATGATTTTCTGGTTGGGATAATCAGAAAAATCGCACTTCCCCTGGCATATTTCGGAGTATTTTATATAAGTATCAATAGTTTAACCCTGGATCCTTTTATTAAAAAGGGTTTTGATATTTTGGCTACCTTTGTTTTAGTCTTAGCAACGGCTCGCTTTACCACTGCTATTTCTAAATATGTGCTTGAACTTTATTGGTTTAAGAGAGGCAAAAGTGATGCATTGAAAAGAAGCCTGGATGGAATTTTAGTAGTAGTAAAAGTAGTGATTTGGGGTTTGGCGCTGGTTTTATTTTTGGATAATCTAGGCTTTAAAATCTCAGCGGTTATTGCGGGATTAGGTATCGGCGGGGTAGCGGTAGCTTTAGCAGCTCAGGCAGTATTGGGGGATCTCTTTAGTTATTTTGCGATATTATTTGACCGTCCTTTTGAAATCGGTGATTTTATTATTATCGGCGATTATTTAGGTGCGGTTGAACATGTAGGTATAAAGACAACCCGGATACGCAGCCTCGGAGGGGAACAGCTTGTTTTTTCTAATACCGACCTGACAAATTCCCGTGTACGCAATTATAAAAGAATGGAGAAAAGAAGGGTGGTTTTTAAGATAGGTGTTACTTATCAAACAAAGCTCGAGCAATTGAAGGTCATACCAGAGATCATTAAGAAAGTGATAAATGATGTTAAGGACACTACTTTTGACCGGGCGCATTTTCTCTCCTTCGGAGATTTTGCCCTGATTTTTGAAATAGTTTTTTATGTCGTCGGTGCAGATTATAATAAATATATGGATATACAACAGGAAATTAATTTTGCGATAAAAAAGGAATTTGAAGAAAAGGGTATAGATTTCGCTTATCCGACCCAGACCTTGTATGTAAATAAAAATTAATCCAGCGGAGGTAATATGCAAAGAATAGAGATCGTTCCGTCACTGCTTTCGGCGAATTTTGCTAATCTAGCCGAAGATATTCATCAAGTAGAAGGCATGGGTTGTAATCGTCTGCACCTTGATGTGATGGATGGTCATTTTGTGCCTAATATTACCATCGGGCCGGTTGTGATCAAAGCAATCAGAAAGATAACAAAAGCACATTTGCAGACACACTTGATGATTGACCAACCAGGAAAATTTATTAAAGATTTCAGAGAGGCAGGATCTGATACGATTATTATTCATCAGGAGGCATGTCTTGAATTTGGTAAAACAATTCAGGAAATAAGGAGACTTGGTGCTCAGGCGGGAGTATCTATCAAGCCCAATACTCCCGTAGAGATACTTAAAGATATCATTAAAGATGTAGATATAATTTTAATTATGAGTGTAGAGCCCGGTTTTGGCGGACAGGAATATATTCCGGGATCAGAGAAAAAAGTCAGTCAGGTAAAATTACTTCTGAAAGAGAGTGGCATAGATGTCCCTATCGGAGTTGACGGCGGGATTAATGTCCAGAGAGCTCCCTTGGTAGCTAAAGCAGGTGCTACGCATCTTATCGCTGGTAATGCGGTATTTAAAGGAGATGTAGCGGAGAATATTAAGTCCCTTTATAAAAGCATTAATCAGCTATAAAATAATTTAAAAATATAAATGAATTATCTCGCCGTTGCTATAAGGGCTGCCAAAGAAGCCGGGAAGATCCATAAGAAATATTTTCAGCGAAATCTTAGAATAAAGACAAAATCAACTTCCTTTGACCTTTTAACTGTCGCTGATACAGAATCAGAGAAGGCGGTAGTTGCTTTGATAAAGAAATACTTCCCCGAACATAACATTCTTGCCGAAGAATATAAATACCCTAGAACAAAATCACCGCATACCTGGATTATTGATCCGCTTGATGGAACAAATAATTTTGCTTCCGGCCTGCCGATTTTTTGCGTCTCTGTAGCTTTGAAGCATGATGATCAGATCATCGTCGGGGCGATCTATGACGTAACGCGGAATGAATTATTCTACGCCGAGAAATATAAAGGCGCATTCCTTAACGGCAAGAGAATCAGGGTTAACCCGGCAAGGAATCTTAAAGAGTCTCTTTTAATTACCGGTTTTTACTATAGCAGGGGCTGGAATATGCTGCAAACCTTGCAGATAATAAAAAGGTTTTTCTTTGCGCATATTAGGGGATTGCGTAGACTAGGGGCAGCAGCTTTAGACCTTTGTTATGTTGCCTGCGGGCGGGTTTCCGGTTTTTGGGAGTTTGAATTAAGCCCCTGGGATTATGCCGCAGGGAAGTTGTTGGTTGAGGAAGCCGGCGGCAGAATAACAGATAAAAGCGGGAACAAATTACCTCTTACCGAAAAATCCTTCGTCGTCGCCTCTAACAGCAAGATCCACTCCCGCATGCTCACCATAATCAATAAATAGTAATAGTCGATTTTATCCTAAGGAATGGGTCCCTGCCTGCCGCCTGCCTGACGGCAGTCAGGGCAGGCAGGCTGCCGAGGCACATTTCTCGCGTCACCGCTCGATTTTCCCCAGCGAGGAAAATCTTCGCTCTAGCGGAAGTCCTCACTCTCACAAAATATTCTATAGCAGGTGAACCCTGCCCGCTTGGACTTCCTTATGTGCCACGATGAATATGCCTAGTCACGCATTGGCTCAGGATAAAATCTCCTCCAGAGTCTCCATAACAAATGAAGCTGGCGGGATTTCGAGCGAATGGAGATTTTAGCCAACCTTGCGTTAAAGCCTAGGGCTGGCACCGAGCGTAAGCGAGGTACCAGTGGAGCTTGAGCATTGAGTGAATCCCAAGGCCCCGACGTAGACGGGGCAATTTTGGGATGGCGATGCTGTTTGAGCGATTTTTGCTAGAGCAAAAAACGCGAGTTCAGCAGCCAGCGAAATGCGAAAGATCATTGGCGTCCCCGCCGACGGCGGGGAAAATCGACCTGAGCGAGAAACCCGACAGATTCGTTTGCTAGGAGTAATAGTTACAGTGCCGCAAGACGAAACCGAAAAGACCCTTTAGGGATAGGAAATGTTAGGGGGAATATATTTGACATATTATATAAAGAATGTTAATATAAAAGACTAAATTATAGGAGAAGAGGATGGCGATTGATAAAAAGACGGTTGAGTACGTTGCGCATCTGGCACGTATCGAACTGCAACCCAAAGAGTTAGAAAAATTGTCCGGTCAGCTTCTGGAGATCTTGAATTTTATTGATCAATTACAGAAAGTTGAGATCAAAGATATTAAGCCCACAAGTCATATCTTGCCGATTAGTAACGTTTTAAGAGAGGATAAGCCTCGTCAGTCCTTGTCAACTGAAGATGCCTTAAAGAATGCCCCTCAAAAGAAGAGGAATTTTTTTGTTGTACCGAAGGTAATCGAATAACTAAAACCGCAAAAATGGAATTCTCTAAATTCACCGCACACGAGTTAATCGAAAAATTAAGGAATAAAGAAATCGCTGCTTCTGATATCGTACACAGCCTAAGGAATAGAATGGCAGGCGTACATTCTAAGGTGCGGGGTTACGTGAGAGTGAGCTCATCGGGAAAATCAGAAAAAGCCGAAGAAGAGATTAATCAAGGCGGTTTTCTGGGTATCCCGATTGCTATTAAAGATAATATCTGTACCCGGGGTTACAAAACGGAATGTTGTTCTAAGATCCTGGAGGGCTTTCTTCCTCCTTATGATGCCACGGTCATCAGGAAGCTGAAGGAACAAGGCGTAACTATTTTTGAACTAAAGACCAATATGGATGAGTTTGCTTTTGGGTCATCTACGGAAAATTCATGCTTCGGGCCTACGCATAACCCCTGGGATCTGAATTGTGTTACCGGCGGTTCATCCGGAGGTTCTGCGGCTTGTGTAGCAAGCGACCAGGCGATCTGGGCACTGGGTTCGGATACAGGAGGTTCTATCAGGCAGCCTGCTTCTTTTTGCGGGGTGGTAGGGCTTAAACCCACTTACGGCAGAGTATCACGATACGGACTGATCGCCTTTGCATCGAGTCTAGATCAAATCGGACCAATCACTAAAGACGTTGAGGATTGTGCATTATTGATGAATATTATTTCCGGGCATGATCCACTGGATTCTACCTCAGCAGACACAGAGGTGCCTGATTATACTGAATCTTTAGGTAGAGAGATCAAGGGGATGAAGATTGCACTTCCTAAAGAGTATTTTGTAGAGGGATTGGATCCCGAAGTAAAATCTGCATTAGACCAGGCGATAAATCAGTTAAAAGCAAAGGGCGCTACTTTTAAAGAAGTGAGCTTGCCTCATACGAAATATGCGGTGCCGGTCTATTATATTATTGCTACCGCAGAAGCAAGCTCTAATTTAGCAAGGTTTGATGGGGTGCAGTACGGTTTCAGGGCCGAGAACCTAGAACCTAGAACCCAGAACCTTCTGATAGATATGTACAAGCAAACCCGCGACCAGGGGTTTGGTGAAGAGGCAAAGAGGAGGATTATTCTCGGCACCTTTGTTTTATCCCACGGTTATTATGATGCTTATTATTTACGCGCTTTAAAAGTGCGTACGCTGATAAAAAATGATTTTGATCAGGTATTTCAAGAATTCGACTGCCTGATTACTCCTACTTCTCCGACTTCGGCTTTCAGGATTAAAGAGAGGATGGATGATCCCTTAAAGATGTATCTTTCGGATATTTATACCATTTCAGCTAACCTGGCAGGGTTACCCGGTATATCCGTACCCTGTGGTTTTACTAAAAAGGGTTTACCGATCGGGCTGCAGATTTTAGCTAAACCTTTTGATGAAGAGGTGTTGATTAAGGCCGCTCATAACTATGAGCAGAGTGTTGAATGGCACAAAATGAAACCGGAATTTTAAGATGGATTACGAAGCAGTAATCGGATTAGAGGTACATCTACACTTAAATACAAAAACCAAGGCCTTCTGCGGTTGTTCTACTGCATTCGGCAGTGAACCGAATACCCAGGTCTGTCCGGTGTGCTTAGGATTACCCGGGTCACTGCCGGTTTTGAATCAGCAGGCCATGGATTCTGCGATTAAAGTTGCACTAGCTTTAAATTGTAAAGTGCAAGAATATACTAAGTTTGACCGTAAACATTATTTTTATCCTGACTTACCTAAAAACTATCAGATCTCTCAATACGATTTACCATTATCAAGGGATGGATTCTTAGATATTTATTTAGATCTAACGCCAAAGCGCATAGGTATTCTTCGGATTCACCTAGAGGAAGATGCCGGCAAATTGATGCATCAAGAAGGGGGGAGTCTGGTAGATTTTAATCGCACCGGTATTCCTTTGCTGGAGATAGTCAGTGAGCCTGAGATAAGTTCTCCGCAGGAGGCGCACGAATATCTGACGGCATTAAAGAGCATCATCGGATACCTGGGGGTTTCTGACTGCGATATGGAAAAGGGGTCTTTGCGCTGTGATACTAATGTTTCAATTAGAGAGAAAGGAAGTAAAAAATTAGGGACTAAGGCAGAATTGAAAAACCTGAATTCCTTTAAGGCAGTAAAGGATGCTTTAAGTTTTGAAATAAAGCGTCAGACTGAGATTTTAGAATCCGGAGCATCAATTATTCAGGAGACCAGGCTTTGGGATGTAAAAGAAGGCAGAACGCTTCCGATGCGTACAAAAGAAGGAGCGCAGGATTACCGCTATTTCCCTGAACCTGACCTGCCACCGTTTATAATTAAAAAAGAAAAAATTGAAAGGTTAAGATCAGAGATTCCAGAGTTGCCTCGGGAAAAATTAGTGCGTTTTTGTAAAGATTACGGCTTATCGGAATATGAGGCGAAAATACTGGTTTCTTCTAAAAAGGATGCAGCCTTTGCAGAAGATTTAATCAAATCCTATCAGCAGACTAATAAAAAACCGCTTGTTAACTGGTTGATCGGCCCATTTGCCTCAGTGGCAAGCGCGAATAATTATGCAATCAGCGAATTAGAAATTCCCGGGGGAAAATCTGAATTGATCAGCTTGATTAGATCTGTAGAAGATGGCAGGATTTCTAATCTTATGGCAAAGAATGTATTTAATGAATCGATAAACAATAATATCCCTGCTTCAAAGATAGTTCAAGATAAGAATTTATTCCAGATTTCTGATGCCAGCAGTTTAGAAACTGAAGTGGATAGAGTGATAAACGAGAACCCTAAGTCAGTGCAGGATTTTCATGCCGGTAAAGGTAATGCGCTGATGTTTCTGGTAGGCCAGGTAATGAAGAAGACTAAGGGTAAAGCAAATCCAAAGCTGGTTCAGGAGATATTTAAACGGAGGCTCTCTGATGCGTAAGAAACTTTTAGTTATTGTTGTTGTTAGTACTATATTGCTTGGGTTCTTTGTGGTGACTTTTGCGGCGATGGATAAAAAGATAAAGGATGAATTATTCAAGCAGGTAGAGTTATTCTCTGATTCCTTAGCGATTATCCAGTCGGATTACGTGGAAGAAGTGACTCCTAAGGATTTGATCTACGGAGCGCTCGGAGGAATGTTGTCAACGCTTGATCCGCACAGTCAATTCTTGGACCCTGAGACATATGGGGAACTTAAGCTTGATACCGAGGGAAAATTCGGCGGTTTAGGGATAGAGATTACGATTAAGGACGGTCTTCTGACCGTAGTCACACCGATAGAAGACACTCCGGCCTGGAAAGTAGGTCTTAAGGCTAACGACCGGATAGTCAAAATTGATGACGAGTTAACCAGGGACATTACTATTACTGATGCGGTAAAAAAACTAAGAGGAGATCCCGGTACTTCTGTGATCCTGACGATTTTACGTGAGACAGAGAAAAAGCTCCTAGAGCTTAAAATTACCAGGGATATTATAAAGATTAGGAATGTAAAACAAGCCAAAATCCTGGAGAATGGAATCGGGTATATCCGTTTGGTTGAATTCAGAGAAAACGCGCTAAAAGAAATGAATCAAGCCTTAAGTACGCTGGCTAAAGAAGGGATGAACGCTCTGATTCTGGATTTGCGTAATAATCCCGGAGGCCTCCTGGATATCGCAGTGAAAATTGCCGGGAAATTTCTCGATAGAGACAAGATGATTGTTTATACTAAGGGCCGCATACCTTCGCAGGATTTAGAGTTTCTTGCAAAAGATCCAAAACCAATCGTCGATATACCGATAGTAGTATTGATCAACGAGGGTTCGGCTTCCGGCAGCGAAATAGTCGCCGGATGCCTGCAGGACTATAAGCGCGGCATAATCTTGGGGATGAAGTCATTCGGGAAGGGTTCGGTGCAGACTGTTATACCTTTACGGGATGGTTCGGCTCTTCGGCTTACTACAAGTAAATATTTTACCCCGCTTGGGAAAGTGATACATGAAAAGGGAGTGATTCCTGACATTGTAGTCGAAGAGGGTAAAATTGAGATCACAGACGAGTCAGCAGATACGGAAGCTCTGAATGTATTCGATGAGATCGAAAAGAAAGAGAATAAAAAGAAAGAGAAGGAGCAGGCCTTTGAATATAAAAGTGATAATCAGCTTATGCGGGCAGTTGATGTTTTAAAGGCTTTGAAATTCTATGAGCAGAGCAAGACGGAATAAGGGGTCTTCCGGATACAAGATTGTAATCGGGATTCTGTCATTAATTATTATTGTTCAGTGGGTATTGATGTCGAGTAAGCCCAAAGAGCAACCGATTGTTCCGGTTGAATCTCTGATGACGGTTGAATCGGCTATGCCGGTTGAATCGATAAAAGGAAGGATCGCGATTGTCATTGATGATTGGGGGTATAATTTACATAATCTGGCAATTCTGAAAGAGATGGAATCTCCTATTACCTTATCAATCCTTCCTAATCTTGCATATTCTAAAAAAGTTGCTGAAGAGGCTCATAATCTAGGATTGGAAATGATATTACATTTACCGATGGAGCCGCATGAGAACTACAGCTTGGAAGAGGATACGATTATGGTAACTGCTAGCGACTCTCAGATCAGGGGTATCATTAAAAATGACCTCGCCAGTATTATCTATGCTAAAGGCGTCTCAAATCACATGGGTTCTAAAGTTACTGAAGACCCGCGGGTGATGAAGATAGTATTTAATGAACTAAAGAAGAGGGGCCTTTATTTCTTCGATAGCCTGGTTTCTGCAGATTCTCTAGGTTCTGAATTTGCCCGTAGCGTGCGGCTGGACTTCCTTGAGCGGGATATATTCCTCGATAATCAATCAGATCCGGCATACATCAAGGAACAGATCAATAAATTAAAATTAGAGGCTGGTTTGAGAGGGTCTGCTATCGGTGTCGGGCATGATCGCAAGACTACTCTTGGTGTTCTCATGGAAGAGTTACCCAAGTTAGAAGCAGAAGGTTATAAGTTGGTTTTTTTATCTGAGTTAATTGGTCAATCTATTCGATAATGAATGTTTTAGGTATTGAAACATCTTGTGATGAAACCTCCGTTTCCGTAGTAAGAAATGGGAAAAACGTTCTTTCTAACGAAATCGCCTCAAGTATAGAGTTTCACAAAATTTACGGAGGAGTTATTCCCGAGATAGCCTCGCGGATGCAGCTAGAAACGATTGTCAAGGTTACAAAGTTGGCTTTTAAAAAAGCCAAGTTATCTCTTAAGGATATTGACCTTGTCTGCGTTACAGATAAACCCGGCCTTCCCGGTTCATTATTGATCGGTATCGGATTTGCCAGGTCGATAAGCGAGGCCATAGGAGTACCTTTGTTAGAAGTAGATCACGTATTAAGTCATTTCTATGCAAATTTTCTTGATCGTAAAGGTATTAAATTCCCCTTTATCGCTCTGGTAGCTTCAGGAGGACATACCAGCCTTTTTTACGTCAGGGATTTTGATCGGATTACAATATTAGGAGAGACTCAAGACGATGCCTGTGGCGAAGCTTTTGATAAGGTAGCTAAGATTCTCGGGTTAGGATATCCCGGGGGGCCGTTAATCGAAAAGTTGGCTAAAAAAGGCGGCCGGAGAAAGATAATTTTCAGGTGTTCAAATACAGAGCAACCTTTGAATTTTAGCTTTAGCGGTATAAAGACCGGAGTGCTTTATTATCTAAAGTCAAATCATTCGGCTAATCGAGCGGATATCGCATATTCTTTCCAGGAGGCAGTACTCGAGGCCTTAATCAAGAAATCATTCCTGGCCTGCGATCTGAAAAGAGTAGACCGGCTGCTCTGCGGAGGAGGGGTGGTAGTGAATAATAGATTGAGGGAAAGGTTTCTTGAGGCTTCTAAGCATAAGGGGATCAAATGCTACTTTCCTTCTAAAGGGCTCTGTATGGATAATGCTGCAATGGTTGCAGGATTAGGTTACTGTCTATTTAAAAAGAGAGGAAAATATGCTAACGGATAATCAGGTTATTTTACGTTTAGTATTATCTGTGGTGTTGAGTGGTTTTATCGGATTAGAGCGGCAGGCGCGCCGTAGATACGTGGGGCTGCGTACTCATATTCTACTCTGCCTGGGGTCTTGTCTTATAATGTTGACATCGTTATATGTTTTTGATATATATAAAGATCAGGTGCCTTTGGATCCTGCGCGAATTGCTGCGGGAGTAATTACCGGTATCGGTTTCTTGGGTGCTGGAACGATCATCAGGGATAAGGAAAGAATAAAGGGGCTTACCACAGCGGCTAGCCTTTGGGTTGTGGCGGGTATTGGTTTGGCAGTAGGCGTTGGCTTCTATTCTGCCAGTATAGTTACTACTGTCTTGGCATTAGTCGTGCTCTACTTTTTAAGACGGGCAGAACAGGTAATAGAAAAAATTCAGGACAAATAACAAAAAGGAGGTGCAGTAGGCTTTGAACAGGAAGAAGGTCACAGAGGAGAAGACGCTTGATGTCGACGCCTCCATGCAGGGCACACTCAGTTTTAAGGACCCGGTAAATATCCGCATAAACGGAAGATTTGAAGGGACCTTAGAGACTAAGGGTAACCTGACTATCGGGCAGACAGCGATTGTTACGGCTAATATAGTAGGTGATAACATCATCGTCGGGGGAAGGGTGAAAGGAAAGCTGATTGCTAAAGAAAGCCTGACTCTTTTACCCACGGCGGTATTAGAAGGTGATATCTATCCGTCACAATTGAATGTTGCCGAAGGTGCGATATTCGAAGGAAAATGTTCGATGCTGCATGATTTTTTAAACGCCGAACAACTAGCCAGATACCTTGAGGTTGATCAGGATTCAATTATGGAGTGGGCGAGTTCAGGTAAGGTACCAGGCGAAAAAGAGGGTAGTAATTGGAAATTCGAGAGGAAGGCTATCGACGCCTGGGTTGCCTCGGGAAAAATCGAGAAGTAATTAAACAGGATAGAAAATTAAGACTATGGGAGAAGAAAAACTTCTAACCGTCAGGGAGGTTGCATCGATTTTAGGCCTCTCGGAGAAGGAAATAATGGATTTAGCTGAAAGCGGAGATTTGCCTGCGTATAAGATTGGCGGCGTATATTTAAGATTCAGAAAAGGGCAGATCGAGGAGTTCAGAAAGTCTTACAAAAGCTTTCTGCCTCAGGTAGATGCAAAAAGCTCTAATTCATTTAAGGATAATCTCAGCGATTTCTTCTATTTCAACGATTTCTATATTTTTTCCTTCCTGATGATAATTTTATTATTAATCTTTATATTTCAGGGGTAGCAGTCAAGAATAATGAGATCTGATAGCGGCTTTTGCAACCTAGGTTTTGCGAATATTGATATCGACAGGCAAAAACGCAGGGGTTTTGCTGAGGTGATCTATTCTCCGGGGAAGACCCGTATACAATTAAAGCGGATTTCCGGAGAATTAATCAAGCATAAGCAGACCTTATTATTAACTCGATTAGAAAAAAGTGATTTTGTATATCTTAAGAAATCATTCCCCGGATTAAAATATAACTCTAGGGCGAGAATCGGGTATATTCATAATCGGCGTTTTATTCCAAAGAAAGGGCAAGTTTTAGTAGTCTCTGCTGGCACTTCGGATATGCCGGTGGCAGAGGAAGCTGTGGTTACTTTGGAGGCAATGGGTAACCGTGTAGTAAAACTTTATGATGTTGGCGTAGCCGGTGTGCACCGTATACTAAATAGATTTGAGATGCTCAAGAAGGCCCGGGTGATTATTGTAGTGGCAGGGATGGAAGGAGCTTTAGCAAGTTTGGTAAGCGGCTTAGTCAGCTGTCCGGTCATCGCCGTGCCGACTAGTTCCGGATATGGCGCGAACTTCCAAGGATTATCAGCGCTGCTTACGATGTTGAATAGCTGTTCTCCGGGAGTAACGGTGGTGAATATAGATAATGGTTTCGGGGCGGGATATTTTGCAAGCCTGATTAATAAGTAATAAGTGGTAAGTCGTAAGTTGTAAGTTAACCGATGGAAAAAAAAATTACATTGGATGAAGCAATAAAATTTCATGGACACTTAGGCCCTTATCTAATTTTGGGATTGCGGGCAGGGGAGCTAGCTTTAAAAAAATTAAAATGCAGGAAATATTTCGGTTTAAGAGTTAAAGCCTGGGGTGTTTCTGACAGACCAAAGTCGTGTTTAATAGACGGCCTACAGCTATCTACGGGTGCAACCTACGGCAAAGGCAATATTACTAAATTGAATGGCGAGATAATTAAGCTGATAGTTAAAGATAATGATAATTCACAAAAGATCGTGATGACTCTTAAAGAAGGTTTAGTTAAGGAATTGGAAGATGCCCGGACCCATAAAGATAGTGAATCTCTAGCCTTGAAGATATACAAGGCTTCAAATTCTAAACTATTTACGATAAGGAGATAAAAATGGCACTCTCAGGATTAGACATTTATAAGTTGCTACCAAAGACAAATTGCCGCGAATGTGGATTTGCAACCTGTCTAGCTTTTGCCATGCAGCTTGCTAAGAAGTCGGTAGCAATTGAGAAATGTCCGCATCTTAAAGAGGAGGCAAAAATAGTCCTACAAGAATCAAGTCTCCCCCCGATAAAATTAGTCTCACTTGGCGAAGGGGATTCTAAAATCAGTATCGGCAACGAGACCGTACTGTTCCGTCATGAAGAGAAGTTCTATAATCCCTGCGGAATCGGTTTTATCATTGAAGATAGTAGCAGTGATTCTGAAATCCAGGCTAAAATTGAAAAAATCAAGGAATTAAAATTTGAACGTATCGGCCAGGAGCTGAATGCCAATTTCATCGCGATTAAACAGAGCAGCGATGCCAAGCGTTTTTTAGAGGCAGTGAAGTTGGTATCTGCTAATTGTAAACTTGCGCTGGTCTTAATCAGCGATGATCTCAGTGCTTTGAAAGGTGCGTTGGATTTAACCAAGGATAAAAAGCCGTTAATTTATCATGCTACAAAGGATAACTTATCTCAAATTGCGCAACTTGCCAAAGACTATAAAGTTCCCCTGGTAGTAACAGATGCTGATTTAGAATCGCTCTCTAACTTAAGCGCAGAATTAAACAAGCAGGGCCTCAGCGAACTGATCTTAGATACCGGTAAAAAGAGTATCGCAGAGAGAATCTGGGATTTAACGCAGATCAGAAGGCAGGCGTTGAAAAAATCAAATCGAAACTTAGGCTATCCTGTTTTAGTAATGATTGATCAGCAGGATCCGTTTGAAGAGGCGATGGAGGCAGCAAGCTATATAGCAAAATATGCCGGTATTATTCTGATTAAAAGTATCGAATCCTGGCAGACATTATCCCTTTTAACTCTCAGGCAGAATATTTATACAGATCCGCAAAAACCCCTGCAGATCGAACCAAAGCTTTATTCTGTCGGCCAGGTGAGCGATAAGTCGCCGGTTTTAGTCACGACAAATTTCTCGTTGACTTATTATACTGTTTTAGGTGAAGTAGAGGCAAGTAAGGTGCCTACTTATATTATCAGTATTGATACAGAGGGGATGTCTGTATTGACCGGTTGGGCAGCGGAGAAATTTACACCGGATAAGATCTCTGAATCGATAAATAAATTTGCACTCAATGATGCGGTTTCGCATAAACGGCTGGTTATACCCGGTTATGTTGCAGTAATGAGCGGAGAGCTTGAAGATAAGTCTTCTTGGCAGGTAGTAGTGGGACCAAAGGAAGCTTCGGGTATCCCGTCATTTTTGAAAAATTTGTAAGCAATGGAAAAATTTAAAGTTATATTTTATCCGGACAATAAGGCTGTAGAAGTAGAGAAGGGCAAGACTATACTCTCTGCTGCTATTTCCGCTCAGGTTTTTATTAATTCCAGCTGCGGCGGTGATGGTGTATGCGGCAGATGTAAGGTAGTTTTAAAAAAAGGACAGGTACTTACTCTTCGTACAGGCAGGATATCTCCGGAAGAAAGAAAACAGGGGATTTATTTAGCTTGCTTATCTACGGTACAGAGTGATTTAGAAGTCGAGATACCATTAGAGTCAAGATTAGACCCGGAGAAAATATCTCCGGAAGATCTGGATCTAAGATTAAAGGGGCTTTATTCCGAGGCGGAAGAAGTAGAGCCAGCCGAATCCATATTGGGGGAGGAGATATTTCTCCATTCGCCATTGGCGACAAAATTGTATCTGGAGCTGCCACATCCGGATCTTAGGGATAGAGTAAGCGATCTGGAAAGGCTGTACAGACAGATCAGGCATATCCAGGATATCCCGATCATGCAGACAGGTTTAGTTAACATCCGCAGGCTCGGAGAAATATTACGAGAGTCTGACTGGAAAGTTACGGTGACCTTGGGCAAAAGAGACGGGACTACAGAAATTGTTTTAGTTGAACCGGGGAATACATCAGACAAAAATTTTGGTTTTTGTTTTGACATCGGCACTACTACGATCAGCGGACAATTAGTGGACTTGAATAATAAAAAAGTGCTCGGTACAAAGGCAACCTATAATAAACAGGCCAGTTTTGGAAGCGATGTGATTACACGTATAATCTATGCCCGCGAAGAAGACGGCCTTGAGAAATTACACCACGCAGTAATCGATAGCATGAATCATATGATCAAAGGATTGATTCAGGAGCATAGCCTGGATTTAAATGACGTCAATTGTATCCTCTGCGCCGGCAATACCACTATGGTACATCTTTTGCTGAGGGTTGATCCTACATATATCAGGAGAGAGCCTTACGTACCTACGGCTAATTCTCTGCCTACTATCCGTGCGGCTGAAGCAGGGTTAAAGATCAATCCGCGTGGGCTTCTGCTGTGTATTCCCGGGGTTTCCAGTTATCTCGGGGGAGATATCACTGCGGGGGTGCTTTCTTGCGGATTATATAAAGAAAAAGATCTAAGCCTGTTGATCGATATCGGTACAAACGGTGAAATTGTTCTGGGTAATGAGGAATTCATGGTTGCCTGTGCTGCATCCGCCGGACCGGCTTTTGAAGGAAGCGGAGTTACCTGCGGGATGCGCGCAAGCCAGGGCGCGATCCAGAAAGTTCAGATTTCGGAAAAAACCTTAAAAGTCAAATATAGTACGATCGGTGAGGTTAAACCGCGGGGTATCTGCGGTTCGGGGTATATCGATACGATCGCCTCCATGTTTAGGGCAGGGGTGATTGATAAAAACGGTAAGATTAAGGTGCAGGATAAGGAGCGTATTCGCGACGGAGAGTACGGCAAGGAGTTTGTGGTTGCATTTAAGAAGGAGTCTGATTCCAGCGGCGATATAGTAATTACTGAAACTGATATTGAAAATCTGAAACGCGCAAAAGCTGCAATTTATTCTGCAGCTTCAATTTTAGTCAGGCACATGGATTTGAGTTTTTCCGATATTAAGAAGATATTTATTGCCGGAGGATTCGGTACTTATATTGATGTAAAGAATGCAATCGATATAGGCCTGCTGCCGGATTTAGAAATCGGAAAATTTATATTTGTCGGGAATAGTTCGTTAGCCGGTTCCCGACAGGTGCTGTTATCTTATGATGCGATGAAGCAGGCAAACGAGATCGCCAATAAGATTACTTATCTGGAATTATCGGTAGACCCGGCGTATATGGATGAGTATATGGCGGCTTTATTTTTTCCGCATACGGAATTAGCAAAGTTTCCTTCTGTAAAGGTTTAGCTTATGGGTTATGTAATCGCTATGGCCGGTAATGGGGGCAGGGTAAAAACGACTCTTGCTGCTTTAATAGTCCGGATAATAAGAGAAAAGAAGTTAGGCTCTATTTTGGCAGTAGACGCAGACCCGAATAGTAACCTTTCGGATTTACTTGGCCTTGAACTAAAAGAGACGGTAGGACAGATTATCGATGATGTCGCCGCTTGCCCTGAGAAGGTACCTTCCGGTATGTCAAAGGGCAGGTTTATTGAATTCGAGATCCAGACATCGATCCAGGAAGCAGAAGGTTTTGATTTACTTGTCATGGGTAGGCCGGAGGGACCGGGCTGTTATTGTTATGCCAATAACGTATTAAGAAATATCATGAGTAAGTTGATCCATGATTACGACTATGTGGTGATTGATAATGAAGCCGGGCTTGAGCATCTTTCCCGTCGTACAACCAGAAGCGCTAATGCGCTGGTAATAGTCTCTGACGCAACTCCGGTGGGATTAAAAGCAGCAAGCAGGATCAGTGATTTAGCAAAGGAATTAAAGATCGATATAAAAAGAGAGTTCCTGATCGTCAATCGCTATGAAAAAAATATAGAGTCTGAAAAGCTAAAGAAACTAAAATCGGATTACTTAGGGAGCATTCCTTTTGACCGGGAAGTTGAAATCAAAAGTTTAAACGGAAGCTCATTAATGGACCTCGATGATAATAGTATTAGTTTAAGTGCTCTGCGTAAGTTAGGAGGAAGGATATGGCAATGCAATTAGTCCAGGACAAATGGTCGGGAGAAGTTTCAATTGTGACAATTGGTGCGACTAAAGAAGATGGCGGTTCCCGTAAGCAGACGATTAAAGTCGGAGGACAGAAGGCCCTGCCTTTTTTATTCAAGGAAGGAGAACTACTTAATCGGCCGCAGATCGCCCATGAGATCTGGGACATCAAGCCTTCAGATTGGCCAAAGGAGTTATCAGATTCTTATGCTCAGGCATTAAATGATCCTTTGGCCTGGGCAGATAAATGTGTAAAAGAGTATAAAGCTCGATTACTCTGTATTAGATTGCAGGGCGCTCATCCTGATTTCGGAAACAAGAGCATTGATCAGGAAGCGGGGCTTATTAAGGAGCTATTGAAGAAGGTGGACGTTCCTTTAATAATTTTAGGTTGCGGGGATGATGCCAAAGATAACCAGCTCCTACCGGCTTGCTCTGAAGCAGCTAAAGGAGAGCGTTGTCTTATCGGTAGTGCAGTACAGGATAACTATAAGACGATTGTAGCTTCTGTATTGGCTGACGGGCACAATCTTATAGCAGAGTCTCCCATAGATATAAATATTGCTAAACAATTAAATATTTTAGTTTCAGATATGGGCCTTGCTCTGGATCGCATTGTAATTAATCCTACTATTGGTGCCTTAGGATATGGGCTGGAATATGCCTATTCGATTATGGAGCGCTCTAGATTAGCGGCATTGGCAGGTGATAAGACAGTGGGTTGTCCCTTTATCGGCTTAATTGGACAGGAGGCATGGAGGGCCAAAGAAGCTAAAGCTTCAACAGAGGAATTTCCTTCCTGGGGCCCGGCATCTGAAAGGGGCATAGTCTGGGAGGCAGTAACCGCAGCCGCGCTTCTGCAGGCAGGCGCCGATATATTAGTGATGCGTCATCCGAAAGCAATAGAAAAAGTCAATAAATACATAGATGAAGTTATAAAAACAAAGGAGTGATTTAATGTTTATCATCGGCGAATTAATCAATGGTATGTATCAGGATATAGGTAAAGCAATAAAAGAGAAAGATAAGACTGTAATTCAGAATTGTGTAAAAGAGCAGATTGAGGGAGGAGCAGATGCCATTGATGTAAATTGCGGACCTGCCTCCAGCGATCCGATATCGGATATTCAGTGGTTGGTAGAAACTATTCAGGAAGTAACTGATAGGCCCTTGGCTTTAGATTCCAGTAAACCAAAAGTTATTGAGTCAGGTTTAAAAGTGACAAAAAATAAAGTAATCATAAATTCAACAACTGCAGATAGCGAGAAATTAGAGGTTTTGGTACCTTTGGCTAAGCAGTATAATGCAAAGTTAATCGGGTTGACTATCAGTGCAAAAGGGATCCCTCAGAATAAAGATCAGCGCTTAGAATTAGCGGCTGAGATTGTATCTTTTTGTACGGAGCAGGGATTTCCGATTGAGGATCTTTATCTTGACCCGATCGTCCTGCCGGTGAATGTAGCCCAGATACAGATGAAAGACATCCTGGATTCTATACACGAGTTTAAGATTATCTCGGATCCCAGTCCAAAGACAATTGTAGGATTAAGCAATGTATCACAAGGTACCTGCGTAAGAAGCCTGGTGAACCGTACCTTTATGACTATGGCAGTAGCCTTTGGGTTAGATGCGGCAATACTTGACCCTAAAGACAAAGACCTGGTAGACGCCGCGATTACTTCGGAGTTGATCTTAAATAAACATATTTACTGTGATTCGTTTTTAAGCGCTTATAGGAAAAAATAATGGAAGGACGAAAAGTTTTCAGGCATATTTTTAAGATCCATGGGCTGATCGAGAGTTTTAAAATAGCGGGTTTAGGGATCTATTATCTTTTAGTCTATCATAGGAATATGCGTATCATCTTTTTGCTGGGTATATTGTCATTCCTCACCGGATTATTCCTAGAATTAAAAGGCATGGAGTTGGTGATTTTATGCATTACTATAACTTTGGTATTTATGGCTGAGATCTTTAACACCGCGATTGAAATGTTAATGAATATGTTGACTACTAAGTATCGTACGAGAATAAAATTAGTCAAGGATATCGCCGCGGCGGTAGTTTTATTAACTGCCTTAAATTCATTGGCAGTCGCTTATATACTGTTTGTGAAAAAAATACTTGGATAACAAAGGAGGTTAGGATGAATAGGATTCTCGTAGTGGATGATGACCAGGGGATCAGGGATTTGATTAAGGAGAAATTAGAGAAGAGTCAATATAAGGTAATCACCGCTTCATCAGGCCAGGAGGCTTTGGTTGTTTATAAGACTAACCGTCCTGATTTGATTATGTTGGATATTGCCATGCCGGGGATAGACGGTTATCAAACTGCTATAGAATTACGAAAAGACCCTAAGCTTCAAGATGTGCCGATTCTATTTTTAACCGGTAAGGATATTCAGGAAGATAGTATTATCGAGCATTGCAAGGGGATTGAAAATTGCGGTTACGTCCCTAAGATTTTTACATTAGAGCAGTTGTTAGATAAAATTAAAGAAATTATTGGATAAGTCATAAGCTATATATTTTAATTTGTAATAGGGTTAAGGTTAGGAAGCCGGTTTGGTAGTTAGGCTAGGGTTAGGTCTAAATTCACTAACTACCTTACCTGACAACCAAACTAGCATCGTTACCCTTACCTAACTACAAGTGGTTGAAGAATCAAATAAGTCATTGGTAACAATGGCGGCGTAACTCAGCCTGGCAGAGTAGCCGGCTCATACCCGGTATGTCAGAGGTTCAAATCCTCTCGCCGTCACCATTTGTATCTACGCTAGAAATGAAAAAGACGATAGTATTATTATTATCCCTGGGGTTAGCAGGATGCGCTTCGGTAGGTGCGATAGATAATGCGATGAGTCGCATCAATTATAAAGATGGTGTAGATAAGAAGGAGGCTTCCTATATCGGTCAGAAGAGATGCCTGGAGGATAGCTACTGCCGTAGAAACTGTGTTGTCTGCTCGGTTCAGGTAGCAGAAGATGAATTAACAGGCACAGGCGTCTGGAGGGTGGTGATGGACCCCAAGATCATAAGTAATATCTTTATCCATAAGTGCGTATTTACCATAGATAAAGAGACAGGTAAATTATTCGAGTTTGAATTAATTAAGAATCAGCGGCCTTCTTTTCAAAAGGCCGGCAATCTGAGAAATTAGCGGGGATTAATCATGAATGCTTTTCTTTGGGCAGTAATCGCTGCAATGATTTGGGGAGTCGTGCCATTGATCGAAAAAACCGGTTTAATAAAAGCAGAGCCTATACCGGGACTATTCTATAGAAGCGTTGGAGTATTAATCGGGTTTCTACTCTTAGGTTTATTTATTGCCAAGCCGCAAGAGATTAAATCAGTAGATTTCCGCTCGATTGGTTTTCTTATTTTGGCCGGTTTTCTGGCAAGTATCGTAGCTCAGTTTTGTTTTTATCATAGCTTAAAATTAGGTGAAGTTTCAAGGGTTGTGCCGATTGCCGGAAGTTTCCCTCTGATTACTTTTATTTTGGGAGTTTTATTTTTTGGTGAATCTTTCACGCTTTTGAAAGCTTCCGGTGCTGTTTTAATTGTTTTAGGGATTTGGGCGCTTAAGATAGGTTGAATAGATTAGAAAGCGTTTTCAAATTCTAAGTAAAAAGAGATGAAAACGGCTATTATATATAGTATATTATATAGCGAGGAAGGTTCATTATGACTTTAAATTGGGTCAGATCGAAAAATAATCTAAGCTATTTGGATGTCTTTAATTTCCTGCCTGAAGAGGCCCTGCTGATAGATCCTAAAGATTATACAATTATTGATATCAACGATAGTTTTTTAAAGTCAATCGGAAAAAGCAGGGATGAGATCATCGGTAGAAAATGTTTTGAAGTAACTCATAAGAGGAACCGTCCTTGCAGGGGAGCGTTAGAAAGCTGTCCGCTCAAAGAAACCCTGAAAACGCATAAAGCTGTTAAAGTCGAGCATATCCATTATGACAAGAATAAGAATCCCCACTATATAGAAGTAATCACATCGCTTATAAAATCCGCTCCCGGAAAAAGAAATATTTTGTTACATATAAGTCGCAGCGTGCCTTTACTTAATCATCTACACAGTTCGATCAGAGCGGCAAGCAAAAAGTATCTTAGCAAATTGAAGAATTTGACTACAAGAGACAACCTCACCGGAGTTTACAACTATCAATATGTAATGGAGAGGCTGCCTGCTGAGATTTACAGGGCAAAGAGATATGGTGCCTCTTTCTCTATGGCACTTATAGACATCGATTATTTTAAATCGATCAATGACAACTACGGCTATCAGGTCGGAGATGTGCTTTTAGCTGATTTTGCGCATTTTATCAAGAGGCTCTTAAGAAAAAGTGATATTTTAGCCAGATATTCAGGAGAAGAATTTATAATTCTTATGCCTTACGCTGATAAGCTTGATTGTTTATATCTGGCGAATCGGCTGATCGCTAAGATTAGCGCACATACTTTTAGAATAAAAGGGATGAGGATCAAGGTTAAGATGAGCGTTGGTGCGGCGACGCTTTCCGATGATTCCGGTTGCAATAGCCGTGATAAGCTTTTAAATGCCGTAGATAAGGCGTTACAGAGAGCCAAAGAAGGCGGAGGGAATATTGCTTTGTCTTTCAGCGATCTGTATAGTAAGAAGCGGTTGCCGGCCCATAAAATGAATACCTATGAAGAAATTCATGCGCTCAAAAGAAAATTGAAAAAACTCTCCGACAGTGTAGATCAGGTTGTCCTAGAATCGATTTATGCCTTCTCTAAATCTTTGGAGGCAAGGGACGATTATACCGCTGAACATGCAGAAGACATGGTTTCTCTTGTTTTGAAATTGGGCAATGAATTAGGTTTAAGTAAAGAAATGCTCGATAGCTTAGAAAAGGGAGCGATGTTACACGATATCGGTAAAATCGGTATAAGTGATGCTATATTAAGAAAGAAATCAAAACTTACTCAGCATGAATACAGGATAATTAAAACTCATCCCAAGATTGGCGCAGAGATTATCCGCGCCATCCACTTTTTAAAGGATGTAGTGCCGATTGTTTTACACCATCATGAAAGATGGGATGGTAAAGGCTATCCCTCCGGATTAAAAGAGAGAGAGATACCAATACTTGCCCGTATTGTCTCGATTACTGATGCCTACCAAGCGTTGACCTCTGACCGTCCCTATCGCAAGGCCTATTCTAAGAAAGAAGCATTTAAGATCCTCAGGGCTGAGGCCAATCAATATTTCGACAAAGATCTGGTCGATACGTTGATCAGGATAGAGAGCGAGAGTAAGAGAAGAAATGCCAGGAAGCACTAATCAGCCCATCCGTAAAAAAATCAGAGAGACTATAAGAAGATACGCGCTCATTAGAAGAGGGGATAAAATAGTGATCGCTGTATCAGGCGGCCCGGATTCGGTAGCATTGCTTTATCTACTAAACAGCTTAAAAAAAGATTTTAGGCTGACTTTGCATATTGCGCATCTGGATCATAGGTTAAGAAATAATTCCTTTAAGGATAAAGAATTCGTTGAGAATCTAGCCCGTAAACTAAGCCTGCCTATAACTTGCGCACAAATTAATCTAAGCGCTTTATCTGTAAGGGGCTCAGTTGAGGAGATTGCGCGCAATCTTCGTTTGGATTTTCTCTCTAAAGTAGCAAAGAAGATCAAGGCCGATAAGGTTGCCTTGGGGCATAATCTTGACGATCAGGCAGAGACCGTATTGATGCGCATCTTAAGAGGCACAGGTTTATTCGGCCTATCCGGGATGTTGCCTAAGAGAGAAATATCCGGATGCGAAATCATCCGCCCATTGATCGAAACGAAGAGAAAAGAGATAGAGCGTTATTTAAAGATAAAAAAGATCAAAGCACGTATTGATAGAAGCAACTTCCAAGATCTATATTTCAGAAATAGGATTAGAAATCAGTTGTTTCCTCTCTTGGAGAATAAATACAATAAAAACATTAAAATGATTTTAAGTAATTTGGCTAATACTACCTCTTATGATTATGATTATCTGCTTCAGCAAGCTATGCGCAAGATGGATAAATCGCATAAGAGCATAAGATTAGACAGGTATTTAGGTTTGCATCCTGCGATGCAGAGGCTGGTGTTACGTTTGAATATTGTACGCGCTAAAGGCGATACCCGCAGAATCACCTTTAAGCATATTCAGGAATTAGAAGACCTAATTTCTAATCGGCCCCTAAATTCTATAGTCGATCTACCTAAAGGCATATCAGTGGTAAAGAAGAAGAATTCCCTATCTTTCTACCGCAGAAAAGCTTAATAAATTCTTGATTTTTCAACTAGTTACGTATATAATAAAATTTTTAGAGGAAGGAAGGAATAATGCCGAACCACAATCTACGTAAATCTAAACAAAATAACAAATTCAAACGGCTACCTTTGGGCTGGATCTTCGCGATTATCATCATCTTTATGTTAATTAACTCCCTTAACGTCTCTATGAGCGGAGTTCCTAAGGAGTTGCCCTACGGCCAGTTTTACAAGCTATTGAAAGATAACCCTGCACAGATCAGGTCGGTAGCTAAGATCGAGACGATTATACAGGGTGAATTTGACGATGGCTCTAAGTTTTTCGTCAACATTCCGGATAATGACCAAGAACTGCTTAAGCTGATGCGGGAGAACCTAGATAATTTTGAGGTTAGGCCGCCGAGGACATTCTGGATTACTTTACTTTTTAATCTTGGGCCGATCTTATTATTGATATTTTTTTGGTGGATGATGGCATCACGCGGAGAGCAATTGGGAAGCAGGATTTTAACTTTTGGCAAGGTAAAGCCTAAGATCCACAAAGAGACAGAGAAGGTAACTTTTGATAATGATGTTGCCGGTGTTGATGAGGCAAAGGAAGAACTCCAAGAAGTAATTGAATTCTTAAAAGATCCGAAAAAATTCCAAAAGTTAGGCGGTAAAATTCCCAAGGGTGTTTTATTAGTTGGTCCGCCCGGTTGCGGTAAGACACTGATTGCACGTGCAGTAGCCGGTGAAGCAGGGGTTCCGTTTTTTAGTATTTCCGGATCAGACTTCGTAGAGATGTTTGTTGGTGTCGGAGCCAGCCGGGTAAGAGACCTGTTTGAACAAGGAAGAAAAGCCGGGAAGGTTTCCGGTAAGGGAGCGATTATTTTTATCGACGAAATAGATGCGGTGGGAAGACTGCGTTTTGCGGGTATCGGTGGGGGTAACGATGAGCGGGAACAAACTCTAAACGCACTTTTAGTCGAGATGGATGGTTTCGATGCTATTCAAGGGTTGATACTTATTGCCGCAACTAACCGGCCCGATACATTGGATCCGGCACTTCTGCGTCCGGGTAGATTTGACCGGACTATCATAGTTAATCTGCCTGATATTAAAGGAAGAGAAGAGATACTTAAGGTGCATACGCGTAAAATAAAACTTGCCTCTGGCGTAGACCTTAAATCTATTGCCAGCCAGACTCCTGGTTTTTCCGGAGCGGACCTGGCAAACCTCTGTAATGAAGCTGCCTTGCTTGCTGCAAGGCATAGTAAAGAGGCTGTAGAGAAGATTGATTTTGAGAAATCAGTAGAGCGGGTACTCATGGGCCCGGAGAAGAAGAGCCATATTTTATCAAAGAAAGAGAAACAGATCACCGCTCTTCATGAGGCAGGACATGCTTTGATGTCATTACTTCTACCTGAAGTTAACCCGGTAAAGAAGGTATCGATTATCCCAAGGGGCTTAGCAGGAGGATATACTTTTACCCCCCCACTTGAAGACAGGCATTACTGGACAAAGAGAGAGTTAGTTGCTGAGATTGCGCTTATGCTGGGAGGCCGTGCTTCAGAAGAGTTGGTGTTGCAGGAAGTTACCAATGGCGCCCAGAATGACCTGGAGATGGCAACACAGATGGCAAGGCGCATGGTGACCCAGTTTGGTATGTCTGAAAAATTAGGGAACGTCACTTTAGGCAGAAGGGGCAGTTTAGTGTTTTTAGGCAAGGATCTGGGGGAAGAAAAAAATTACAGCGAAGAAACAGCGCGCCTTATTGATGAAGAGGTCAAGAAAATTATCGATCAAGGCTATGGTAAAACTAAAGACTTATTAGAGAAGAATATAGATAAGTTGAATATCTTATCCGATAAGCTTCTGGAGAAGGAAGTGATGGATGGTGAAGAGGTAAAAGGCCTATTAGGAATAGAGAAAAAGAATTCTGCTTAGATAAATCAAATGATTAACACATTCCAATTCTCCAGCCTGGGTGAGTTAAAAGCAATAATGAGGGATATCGGAGTAGACCCTTACGGAAGCAAAATAATGCTGCCTAAGGCGATGAACTATCTGGTGAGAGTAAATTCTATCTCTAATATCACGGCAAATATTTTAAAGCAGGAGATGCTATCTCTGGGAGGTGATGTGGCTGTTGCCCGGGGTGCATTGACCGGCAAGGCCAAAAAGACAGATTGCCTGATTATGGGCAATGTTTCTCAGTTTAACCGCCTGCATGACAAATTGAATCGACAGCCTTTTGGCTTAGACCGTTTAGCCCGAGATCTCTCTTTGTCTTTACTGAATTATCAAAGGAATAATTTTCTGCTTGAGCTGGGCGAATATAGGCTTAATTTGAGTAGAAGGCCGCATATTATGGGTGTTCTTAATCTTACGCCGGATTCATTCAGCGGCGACGGCCTTAATCCATCGAATGGTATTGAGCCGGTGATTAATTATGCCCTGAAAATGGTCAGGGATGGCGCAGATATAATCGATATCGGAGGAGAATCCAGCAGGCCGGGAGCAAGGCCGGTCTCATTAAAAGATGAGTTATCGAGAACAATACCTGCGATTAAAGCTTTAGTAAAAAAAATAAAAGTGCCTATTTCCATAGATACCTATAAGCCCGAAGTAGCAAATAGTGCTTTAGATAGTGGGGCATTGATGGTGAATGATATCAGTGGATTAAGGGCCCCTAAGATGGCTCGTATCATTGCCAGGCACAAGGCTGGTGTAGTGATCATGCATATGCAGGGCCGTCCCCGTACTATGCAGAAGAATCCCACTTATTTTTCTTTGATTGAAGAGATCATCGATTATCTATCGGTTGCGCTTAAGAAAGCGCAGGATTCAGGCATTGAGAGAGAGAAGATAATTATTGATCCGGGTATTGGTTTTGGCAAGACCCCGGAGCATAATTTTGAGATATTAAAGCGGCTAAGAGAATTAAAGGTTTTAGGGAAGCCGATTTTAGCCGGTACTTCGCGAAAATCTTTTATCGGTAAATTATTAAAAGCCCGGGTTCAGGAGAGGATCTTTGGTTCGGTATCATCTTCTGTCCTGGCAGTAAAAAACGGTGCGCATATTGTCAGGGTGCATGATGTTAAGGAAACAGAGCAGTCGTTAAAAATATTAAACGAGGTAGAGAGATGCCGGGACTAAGTAATATTATGAGTTTTATTAATATTTGGAAACCTTTAATTGAAATAGTAATTCTTTGGTCGGTATTTTATCACATCATGCTTTTCTTTGAAGGGACTCGGGCAATCCAGGTTTTACGGGGGATTATAGTTTTGTCAGTTGCTTTTTTTCTCTTCCAGATGTTAGGTTTTGAGATCCTTAATTGGCTGCTCACTAAAGTATTCGCAATATCGGTGATTGCGATCTTGATTATCTTTCATCCGGAAATCAGGCAGGGACTTGCCAGATTGGGGCAGCGTAATATCTTCGGTACAACCTTAAGGGAAGAAGAGATGGATTATATGTTAAAGGAGATATGCAAAGCGGCGGAGTCGCTGGCAAAGGATAAAATCGGCGCGTTGATCGCTATAGAGAAGAATGATCCTTTAACCGCCTATATAGAGAGCGGCGTGATGGTCGATGGGCGCGTTTCTTCTGACTTGATCCAATCGGTATTCACACCTTACAATCCTTTGCATGACGGAGGTTTGATTATACAGAACGGCAGGATTATGGCTGCAGGCTGCATTTTCCCTCTTACACAGAATCAATACCTCAGCCGTATTTTCGGGACCAGGCACCGCGCAGCTATAGGTTTAAGCGAAGAGACGGATGCGATAGTAATAATTATTTCAGAAGAAAGGCATGATATCTCTTTAGTTTACAGGGGCAAGCTCTATAAAGATTTGACCCGGGAAAGTCTTTTATTAGAAATTAAAGAGATCGTGAGGATTAAAAAGGAAGATGAGCAAACAAAAAATTAGTTTTAATTACCGGATCAAACATTGGTTTACGCATCATCCTTGGCTAAAGTTAATTTCTCTGGTGATTGCGGTGATAGTCTGGTTTTATGTGAAGGAAGCCGCGAAATAATCAGATTTGAGGTATGATGCCAAAACTTGGTGTAAATGTTGATCATGTTGCGACATTAAGAGAGGCTAGAGGCGGTATCGAACCGGAACCGGTTTTTGCCGCTTTTATTTGTGAAGCTGCCGGAGCAGATGGAATAGTCGTACATCTTCGAGAAGATAGGCGTCATATCAAAGAAAAAGATTTATATATACTTAAAAAAACAGTTCAGAAAAAGTTGAATTTAGAGATGTCTGTTTCTCCCGAGATCATCAAGATCGCCTCGTGTGTTAAGCCTGATCAGGCAACCTTAGTCCCTGAGAGAAGGCAGGAGTTGACCACTGAAGGGGGATTGGATGTAGTGAAAAATTTTCACAAAGTCAAGAAGAGTGTAGAGAAATTAAAGAAAGCGGGTATTGCCGTAAGCTTATTCATCGACCCCGAGAAGAAGCAGATCGACGCCTCCAAGAAAACTGGCGTTGAGATGATTGAACTACATACCGGTAGATACTCTGATGCCAAAAATACGCAGCAGGAAAATATATATTTTAAGGCACTACAGAGAGCGAGCCGCTATGCTAAGGATAACGGTCTGCATGTTTTTGCCGGGCACGGATTAAATTATTATAATGTTTCCCGGGTAGCCGGGATCAAAGAAATTGAGGAGTTAAATATCGGCTATTCCATTATCTGCCGTGCACTCATGGTGGGTTTAGATTGTGCGGTGAAAGAGATGAAGGCGTTGATCAGATGAAAATAATCGGAACCGGTGTTGATATCACAGAAGTAAGACGGCTGCGTCAGGCGATAGAGAAGTGGGGAGGATCTTTTTTAAATAGAGTTTTTACAAAAGAAGAGTTAAACAACGCTAAGACCAGAGGAAGTTTATATCAGCATTTAGCAGGGAGGTTTGCTGCCAAGGAAGCGGTATTTAAGGCCCTGGGAGATTCAGAGTTGACCTGGAAGGATGTTCAGATCTTAAACGATAAAGTGGGAAAGCCTTGTTGCAGGATTCTAAACGGCAGGTCTAAACGGGTAGATGTGCATATATCCATCTCTCATATAAAAAATTATGCGGTTGCCAACGCTTTTATTACGCAGAAAAGCTAGAAGCCATAAAGGTGATTTTGGTCATATTTTTATTTTAGGCGGTAATGCGGGATTTTCAGGGGCAGCGGTATTATGCGCTGAGGCCTGCATGCGTTCCGGAGCCGGATTAGTTACTTTAGGACTCCCCAAGGGCATAAATAATGCAGTGATAAAGATAAAGCCGAAAGAAGTAATGACGTTGCCGTTACCTGAGACTAAGCAGGGGGGGCTGAGTTCTTCCGGTTATAAAAAAATCATGGATTTTTGCAAATTGATCGATTGTCTGATAATCGGGCCGGGCCTTGGAAGAGAGAAATTTACTCAAAGCTTAGTGCGCAAAGTATTAGCTAAAATTGATAAACCTACAGTAATTGATGCAGATGGTATAAATGCGCTTGTCGGGTATTTAAAAATATTACAGAACTCGATTATAACGCCGCATCCGGGTGAGATGAGTAGGTTAGGGAATAAAAAAACCGCCCAGATTCAGAAGGACCGTGAAGGCGCTGTAAAGGAATTCGTTAAAAACAATAAGGTTACTTTAGTTTTAAAGGGAAATCATACGTTAGTTGCTGATCACCGGGGAAATTTTTATACTAATCGGTCCGGTAATCCGGGAATGGCAACTGCAGGAAGCGGCGATGTTTTGAGTGGTATAATCGGTGCTTTCGTCGGGCAGGGATTAAATCTTTTTGACGCGGCAAAATACGCAGTTTATCTGCATGGCGTTGCCGGAGATCTAGCAGCGAAGCGAAAGACACAGCTTGGTATGATTGCTTCAGATATAATCGAAAATATCCCTGGAGCAATTAAGAGGTGCAGTTAAATGGCAATTACAAAGCAAAAAGGAGACATTGCAGAAGCATTTGTTACATACGTACT
>JBDRMO010000083.1:0-3162 GCA_043812095.1 Candidatus Omnitrophota bacterium
ATTTATATCCCTGGAGGAATTACCGGCATAGGCGTTAAATACTTGTAAGCAAACAAAAAACAACAAGCATAATTTTATCCGTATCATGTATTAGCCCCTTTATTTTCCCAAAACTTTACCTCTCCCTGCGCAAGTAATTCATCGCCCCGCATTACCTTTCCTTTTAGAATGCTGAAATATCCGTAGCGCGCGTATTTAAAGACAGAGATGGTCAGGGTATCTCCAATCTCTGCCCGACCGAATATTTCTAGTTTATTCGCCCCTAAAAGCATACCGTCAATCATTCTGTTACTTACACCCAACTTCTTAAATCCAGTAAGCGCTGCCCCACTCTGAGCAATCAGCTCCAGGTACGCTACCTCGTCAAGGGTACCATCCTCGCACACAAAAAGCATATGATTAGATATCCTTGCCGAGATCTCTCCGGAGCGCTCAGTGACTTTCTCCAGCCTGTCAATCACCAACATAGGAAGCTGCTGTGGGATAATGCAATCTACTGGGGTGGGAAGATAAACAATATCATTCTGCCGATTGGTATTCTTCCAACATAAAGGATCAGAGGCAAGATAATCGCCGGTTAATTGATAAGCTGACCCGCGACAACCATAGCAAACCTCCAACTTTTCGCAATTACGACAGGGCCCTTTTATATTCTTCCGGTAATTTCTCAGGTCAGAGATAACTTCGCTATCCTTAATAATATCTGCCAGTTTTCTTTCCCGAATATTACCGACTTGAATCGGAACCCCCACGCAAGGTAAAATAAACCCCTGAGAATTAACCAAACAAGAAAACTGATGCCGCAGACACCTATTTCCCACTAAGGGAGGCTGAGGATCCCAGGATTGCCCATAGTTAGAATGATCGATCCGGGAAATCTCTGTAAAAATATCATAGACTCTTCTAACGTCAACATTCATCCACTGGTTCTGCTTAGCTCTTCCTTGTGGAGTAAGCATCTCGAAATAAGGAATAATATTCTGCTCACGCAGCCACTGCCACATATTTAACAATTCATCAATATTCTGTTTACAGATAATCGTGCTCACTGATAAAGGGTTTTCGCAAGAAGGGTATCCGGCCTGTTGTAGATTATGAAAAGCTTCCCAAATAATCTTACTCGCCCCCTTATACCCGGCAAGCATATCCTGAATATTTTCGTTGAAAGAATTCATTTTTAAAACCACATGAACCTCGTAGTCAAATAATTGCTGAGCAACTTCGGGGGTAATCTGAAAGCCATTAGTAAACATTTCAACCTTAATCCCCCGATCGCTAATGAATTTAATCATCTCTAGACTATGCTGATATGCCATCGGTTCTCCGCCAAGAATAATAATCTTCTTTACACCCAACTCCTCTGCCTGTAGAATAACACTTTTAATTTCTTCTTTGGTAAGCTCGGCCTCAAAAGAAGTTTGGTCATGAGTATAACAATACTGACAGTGGAAATTACAGCGGAGGCTAAACTCGATCTCTAAAGTAAGCAGCCGGTTATTTTCAATTACCTGATTAATTTCTTCCCGGCTATACTCAAAACAATAGTTTCTGGGGTTACAACTTAGCATATCTTTGTCTTTTATCGATGAAACGAATTGGTTTGCGCGACTTTTGCGTGTATACTTCTTTTCTTACACTTTCTTCATCGAGAATAATTACTTTTGGCTTTACCCGCAATTTAGCCTGAAGCCGATCCTCGATCAGGCTAGCAGTACAGGCTTGATTTTTAACGACCGCATAGATTACCACGCTGTCGGATAAACTGCTTTCGCTGGTAACAACTAGATAATATTCACTGATATCTTCAATCTCCTCTAAGCCTGAATAAATCGCCTGGGGATAAAGCGTCGTTCCCCGTATTTTTAACATCTGTTTTTTTCGTCCTAAAATCGGCCCCAGCCGAAGAGAATTCCGGCCGCAGCTGCATGGCTTATCTATAATAAAACTGATATCGCCGGTCTTAAAACGCAAGAGTGGCATCCCTTCTACCCCCATAGGCGTAACCACTACCTCCCCTATCTCTCCCGGGCTAAGGAGATCACCTTGATCACCAATAATCTCTACTACTGCCAAGTCCGGATGCAAGTGCCCGCCGCATTGGAAAGTGCACTCGCAAAAAGTAGTGACTATCTCCGAAGAAGAGTAGGTGGAGTATGCTTGTGCACCCCAGATTTTTTCTAGATCACGTCCTACTTTCAAGAAACACAGGTCTTCTCCCCGTAAAGGCTCGCCTATACAGACAAGCTTAGAAATAGCTCGCGCTTTGGGGACAGTTTTCTCTGCGGCAATAAAAAGGCCGAGCTTTCTGAGGAAGCTTGACACGCCAACAATTGCTGTTGGCCGCAGACGTCGGATCACTTCCACATGACTCTCCAGACTATTCAGTCCGTTTCTAATCGTAGTCGCCCCCACTGCCCGAATACCCAAATGATAAGCCAATCCAGCAATAAAGCAGCGGTCGAGCGTGCAGGTAAGAAGTACTGTATCTTTAGCCGAAAAACCGCAACCCAGGAAAGACTGCTCTTCATTATAGGCCAGTCGCTTTAAATCCGATTCAGTATAGGCGATCTTGGTGGGCTTACCGGTAGTCCCCGAAGATAAAACAATATCCACTATCCTTTCCGGGCTGACAGCAAAAAATTCGTCATTATTCTTTTCAATCTCTGCCTTATCAGTAAGGGGTAGCTGACAAAAATTATCAAAATTAACTTTTCCGAGATTTATCTTCTGTTTTTCAAAAAGCTTCCGGTAAAAAGGAGAGTTTTCTCGGCAATATTTCAGATGCTCAACCAAGAGCCGCTCCTGAATAGAGTATATTCTCCTTCGGGAAAATTTTCCTATCTCTTTATATTTATGAAAATCTCTCATCTATGTCTCCATAGCCGCCATTTCATTGATGATAATCTGGCGAAGATGATTTTTCAATCTAAAAGCGCTGGAATTCCGGTAATCCTCCCAGAGAATAGGGCTAAGCCTATGTATCTTAATTAAACCAGGATGCAGCAACCCAGAGCCAACGGGAAGGATCTTTTCGTTTCCAGTAAAACATAAAGGCACAATCGGGCTTCTGGTCTCCAGGGCAACACGAAATATTGCGCTATGGAATTGCCCTACTGAATTATCCCGAGAACGCGTACCCTCAGGAAAAACACTGATGGACAC
>JBDRMO010000084.1:0-6673 GCA_043812095.1 Candidatus Omnitrophota bacterium
TCAAAAGCATTCTTGATTAGATTAATTTGCGGTGAGTTTTTTAAATATATCATAGAAACAACGTCAAATCTAGCCTTTTTATTTAAAAGTTTATTTTTCTTTAGATATATCAATGCGGCTTTAGAGATCTGTCTTTGTTTGAATCTAGAGATAGAATCAAGCGGCGAGCCAAACCTCTCGGTCCGCCTCATCTTCACTTCCACAAAACAAATCGTATCTTTATCAAGGGCAACTATATCTATTTCTCCAAGCTTAGTCCGATAGTTTCTCGCTAAGATCTTATAAGCGTTCTTTTTTAGTAACTCTGCTGCGCAGTCTTCTGCAGACCTGCCTAAACTTCGATTATTTTCAGGCACAACGGAAAGTTTTTCTATGAATAATTGAAGGACCGATCCTCTTTAATATTGCCCTGTGTCTTTTCGTAGGATACCCTTTGTGTTTTACGAATTCGTATTGCGGATATATCCGGTCATATAGATTCATGATCCGGTCACGGATTACTTTTGCCACGATTGAAGCAGAAGCAATACTCTTTGATTTAGCATCACCTTTGATAATAGCCGTATAAGGGTAATCGATCTTTAGCGTCATATCTCCATCGACAATCACGTGGATCTTCTCTGTTTTTGCGGAATTGATTTTAATCAGGAGGGAACTAATCGCTTCTTCCATCGCAACGCGGGTAGCCTCTAAAATATTGATCCTATCGATTAGATTCTCGCTGGCGATGCCGACGCCAAACGCACAACTTTGTGTAATTTCCCAAAATGCCTTTTCTCTTAAACGACTGCTTAACTTTTTTGAATCATCTATGCGGTTTTTAAAACTTTGCCGCCGGTTGAGTGCCACCGCCGCTGCCACAACCGGACCTGCTAAAGGTCCTCGGCCCGCTTCATCTACACCAATGACTAAGCTATAACCTTTTCTTTTGAGTTGCCTTTCGTAATAGAGCACTTATTTTTTTTCTTTGGACTCTATTTTTGTTGCATGCTTACCGACTTTACCCCTCAAATAATATAATTTTGCCCTCTTTACCTTGCCTGAACGCAGAACCTCGATACTCTGGATATTCGGGGAATGCAAAGGGAATACTCGTTCAATCCCCTCTCCGTAAGAAACCTTCCTTACGGTAAAATTCTCCCTTAAGCCAGAGCCCTTCTTGGCGATTACCAAGCCTTCAAAAGGGTGTAGGCGCGTCTTATCTGTACCCTCAGGGATCTTCACCATGATTTTTACTGTATCCCCCACGTTAAACTTAGGAACTTCTTTTTTTAGCGATTCTGATTCAATTGATTTTAAGTCTTTCATTCCTTTTTCTCCTTTTATTTGGATTGAGAGCAAAGAAGATCCGGTCTTCTTTGTCTGGTTCGTTTCATGGCTTCTTTCTTTCGCCAGGCTTCGATTTTTTTATGGTCACCGGAAAGGAGTATTGCAGGTACACGCATACCCCTAAAATCAGAAGGCCTTGTATAGTGCGCGTATTCTAATAGATTACCCTCAAATGACTCAAAATTCAAGGAATTTTTATCACCCAAAACTCCGGGAATCAATCTTACCAGAGAGTCAACTAAGACCATCGCCGGTAGCTCGCCGCCGGTTAAAACATAATCACCGATTGAAATCTCTTCGTCTGCTAAACTCTGCCTTATCCGTTCATCGACTCCTTCGTAATGACCGCAGATTAAAATCAGATGTTTATATCCGGATAATCTCTTAGCGGTCTTTTGATCGAATCTCCTACCTTGGGGAGAGAGTAAAATCACTTTAGATTTTTTATTTTTTTCTTTTATACTCTCGACCGCATTAAAGAGTGGCTCAGGTGTCATCACCATACCTGCTCCACCGCCAAAAGGCCGGTCATCAACCTTTCTGTGTTTATTAGAAGTATAGTCTCTGAGGTCATGCAGCTGAATTTTAACCTTACCTTTTGCTCTAGCCCTTTTAATCATCGACTCACCTAATACAGGCTCGAACATCTTAGGGAATATTGTTATAATGTCTATTTTCATATCGATATAGTATTTGCGTATTTACTCAGAAACGCTTTCTTGAATTCTAAAAATTTATTCTCTCGGATCGATTCCCTCACCCTTCTCATCAGGTTCAGGTAGAAATGAACGTTGTGCAGCGCAACTAACCTCAAACCCAATATCTCGCCTGTATTAAATAAATGGCGTAGGTACGACCGGGTGAAATTCTTGCAGGTATAACAATTACATTCAGGATCTAAAACAGAAAAATCTTCGATAAATGGCGAATTTCTTATAGTTAATTTACCTGCACTTGTAAAGGCAGTACCGTTTCTACCGTAACGAGTTGGAACCACGCAATCAAACATATCCACACCTGATCCTACTGTCTCGATTATATCTTCAGGAAGCCCTACGCCCATCAGGTAACGGGGCTTCTCAGCCGGCAGTAAATTAGCTACTAATTCTACTGCATTATATCTTAAATTCTTTGGCTCGCCAACAGAAACTCCGCCAATTGCATAACCCGGAAAATCTATATCAACTAACTCCCGAGCGCAATCTCTACGTAAGTCTTCATAGGTAGCGCCCTGAACTATTGCAAATAAAAGCTGTGAATTTTGCATAAAAGCTGCTTTTGAGCGCTTAGCCCAGTCAATTGTCCTCTTCATGGCAATTTCTGCCTGGTCCTTCGCACAAGGGTAGTGTACGCATTCATCTAGCTGCATCATAATATCAGACCCTAAATCAATCTGGATCTTAACTACATCTTCGGGTGTTAAGAAATGTTTGAAGCCGTCTATATGAGATTGAAACTCAACTCCCTGATTGTTTACTTTTCTTAATAATGCCAGGCTGAATATCTGATATCCGCCGCTGTCAGTCAATATCGGTTTATCCCAGGAGATAAATTTATGTAATCCTCCTGCTTTCTTAATAACTTTTGTCCCCGGCCTTAAGAACAGATGATAAGCATTAGACAACATGATCTGCGCACCGCTTTGATTTAATTCTAAAGGCGAGAGCGTCTTAACCGTACCCTGAGTTCCCACCGGCATAAAACAGGGAGTCTCGATCTCTCCGTGCGCAGTCATCAGCTTCCCCAGCCGCGCCTTACTCTCTTTATCCTTCTTAATCAGCTTAAACATAATTATCTTTCTATTCTTACTACTAAGGGTCTTTTCGGTATAATTAGATTTTATCCAAGGGAATGGGTCCTGCCGAGGCACTTTCCTCGCGTCACCGCTCGATTTTCCCCAGCGTGTAAAATCTTCGCTCTAGCGGAAGTCCGCGCTCTCACAGACATGACCTTAGCAGGTGAACCCTGCCCGCTTGGACTTCCTTATGTGCCGCGATGAATATGCCTCGTCACCCATTAGCTCTTGATAAAATCTCCTGACACTTCTCTTCGTCAAAGGGGCTTTTGCGGTTTTGCTGGAGCGCACATTAGGATTTTTTCGGCAGATGTGCGCAAGGAATTACGGCGAACGGAAGATGCCTATATTGTAAATCTCTCTGGGAGAGAGCCGTAAACCGCAGCACACGGCGAAAAAAGACAGTGCGCGAAAGCGAAACCGAAAAGGCCCTTTAGCTAAAAAGAACGGGGGTTATATTACGTGAATTTTCACAAGATCAGCATGGCGTCGCCGTAGCTGTAGAATCTATATTTTTTCTCAATTGCCTCCTGATATGCTCTTTTTGCCAGCTTCTCCCCGGCAAATGCGCATACCAGCATAAAGAGAGTCGTGCGCGGCAGGTGAAAATTCGTCAGCAGACAATCAACCAGATTAAATTTGAATCCGGGATAAATAAATAAATCCGTATATCCTTCTTTAGTTCCGGTTAAAGCATATGCTTCTAGAGTCCGCAACGCTGTTGTCCCCACGGCAAATATGCGGCTCTTATTTAAACGTGCATTATTTATCTTTTTCATTGCATCCTGATTAATCTCGAAGTATTCCGATTCCATTTTATGCACGGTGATATCATCTACTTTCACTGGTCGAAACGTACCCACCCCTACATGCAAAGTGATAAAGCCTAAATTGACCCCGGAAAACTCCAGTTTATTTAGAAGCTCTTTTGTAAAATGTAACCCTGCAGTCGGAGAGGCGATTGCGCCGTCTTGGTCTGCATATACGGTTTGATAATAATTGCGATCCAATTCAACTGATTCTCTTTTTATATAAGGTGGCAGGGGCATTACGCCTAAATCATAGACTGCATCTACATCCTTAAGCTTAAAGGTTATTTCGTCTCGGGCGCTAATCGTCCCATAAGATTTCCCCCGGTTAAAACTTATTTTCTCTCCTAATTTTACGCGTGCGGGCTTGATCATCGCTTGAAAAATGAGGTTGCCTTTGTGCCGGATAAGCAATATTTCAACTTTTCCTCCGGTCTTACGTAAACCTAGAAGACGGCTTGATAATACCCTGGTATTGTTAAGAACAACCAGTTCATCCTGCGTAACGTAATCAGTTATGTCCTGAAAGATTCTATGCTCGAATGTACGTTTCTTGCGGTCAAGAACCAGGAGCTTTGCACTATCCCTCTCTTTTAGGGGAAACTGTGCGATCAATTCCTGGGGAAGATTATAATTAAAGCTAGCTAGCCTCATCTGATCAGGGATATTTCTGAATCGGGATAATAGTATTTGAGGATCTGCTCGGCAGTGGCATTATCTTTGGCCATGAAATAAGCACCCCACTGACATAAGCCCACTCCATGCCCCCAGCCATAACCTTCAAACACCGCATCCTGCCGGACAATATTTACGCTAAAATTAGTACTCCGGATAATATTCGGTCCGATTATATTCCTAAAGTCCTTAGCGGATATGATTAATTCACTATTAGCCCCGACCAGTTTGAGATCTCTAACCCGTCCGGAATCATTTCTGCCTGATATAATTATATCTTTTACCTGATTTATTTTATAACCGGAATTAGCTAATTTATCCTCTATCTGCCCTAGAGATAAATCATAATGCCAGTTAAAATGAGGCGACTGATTACAGAAGCCGCATTTAACTCCTGCCAGCGGAGGTATATCTACGCTCCAAAGTACTGAGGCACGCTCTGTATTACCTGCACAGGCAGCGTGAAAAAAAGCGGGGACCACTCTCTTTCGATATATAATTATCTTTCCCTTTGTCTGCTCAACCGCCCTATTTGTCCGGTAGCGCTCTGATGTCTTTCCTCCATAAACCTGGGAATATATATCACTGGTAACGTCAAACTGATGAATCTTTCTTTCCTCCATTTTAAAAACTACAAATGTACGGCTTGCTATTGCCTGTGCCTTAAGCGCCTCCATAGGCCAATAGTGCGAAGTTTCATGATAGAGGATTCCTTTGATGTAATCCTCCAGGTCGACGAAATTGATTACCGAGATTTTAGATTTAGCGTTCTTTAAGAACTCTATCTTACCTCTGAACCTGCGGCCGTTTATGACGATCTCGTCATCTGTCTCTACACAAAGGAGGATTTTATCCGTGAAGAAATTTTCCTTGTCCAGAAGGATTCCCTTATCATAACCGGTTACAGTGGTCTTCAGGTTTTTCCCTCTGGATAAAATATTTTTCGAATCCGGGTTAACTATTTTATACCTACCTTTTACCTGCAGGCTTAAATACTCTACATTCTCGGATACTAAAACCCTTACCGGATCCTGCGAATCAGCCGAAGCTGACAAGGGGAGTGTGCCGACTAAGAGAAGCGATATTAAAATTATCTTCTGAAATCCATGTATTAACGACGAGAGCATAGCCAAAGTATTAAAGAAAGGATAAAACTAAATAAAAGAGAGGTTGTTATAGGAAAATAAAAGGTGAAATTTCTTTTTTCTATGATTATATCTCCCGGCAATCTGCCTAAGAAGGAAGGCCTATGAATAAAAGATAATAGCACACCGGAGACTATCAGGATAAGCCCGAAAATAATTAATCTTTTTACGACTTCCTGCATCTTTCTATCTCTGAATAAAGACACCCGCAATATTTCTGGCAGTATATTCCTTTGGATTTTGCAAAATCATGGGCCTTACGAAAACCCTCCCGGAAATCCTCATAGTAAAACTGGGGGCCTTCCTCTTCGGCTATATCTTGACCTATCCGGTTCAAGGCCTCCTGATCCTGATAAGGGCTAACTAAGAGTGTTGTGGAAAAATAATCAAATCCCCTCTCCTTTGCTTCCCTTGCCGACTTCTTCATACGCAGGTACCAACATACCGGACATCTTTCTAATTTCTCTTCTATCAGGCTGGTGACCTGAAAAAAATCTTTTGGATCATATTCCGGGTAGATCACTTCAATATCCGACTCTCTAGCGATATCCTCTAGCGCCTTCTTTCTTTTCTCATGCTCGGAGTAAGGATGGATATTAGGGTTGTAATAAAACCCGCTGACCTCGAATCCTTCCTTCCTTAAACGCTCGAGGGGATAAATCAGGCACGGCGCACAACATGTATGTAGTAGTACTTTCATATCTTTAAATTATTAGATTTTATCCCTTAACGGGTCTTTTCGGCTTTGTCTTGCGCGTACTTAAAATATATTACTCATCACAAACGAATCTGTCGGTCTTTTTCGTTCAGCTCGATTTTGCCAGAAGGGTCTTTTCGGTTTCGCTTCCGCGCACTGTCTTTTTTCGCCGTGTGCTACGGTTTACGGCTCTCTCCCGGAGAGGTTTACAGTATAGAGCTCC
>JBDRMO010000085.1:0-5463 GCA_043812095.1 Candidatus Omnitrophota bacterium
CCCTGATCCTACGCTGAAAGTAGTGCAGAAAGCCTATGAGGCAGGTGCGATCAAGGAGTTTGAGCGTCATTCCCGTCTGGGATTTGTCACCGAAGAAGATTTCTTTGCTGAGATTAAGCGCTTAAGAAATCTTGGCTTCAAGCGTATTACCTTAAAAACCGGTGCCTATCCGATGAGGGAATTGGCCATGGCGATTAAATGGGGTGCCGAGGCTAAGATTGATCTGCTTACGATAGATGGCGCGCCGGGTGGTACAGGAATGAGTCCCTGGCGGATGATGGAGGAGTGGGGTATTCCTACTTTCTATTTGCAATCCATGGCTTTTGAGATTTGTGAGAAGCTCACCAAGAAGGGTGTACGGGTTCCTGATATTGCTATTGCCGGTGGTTTTTCCACCGAAGACCATATCTTCAAGGTGTTGGCAATGGGCGCTCCCTATGTAAAAGCAGTTTGTATGGGTAGGGCATTTATGATCCCCGGTATGGTCGGAAAGAATGTTGGCTACTGGATCGAAGGAAAAAGCCTGCCTAATACTGTCTCACAATACGGGAATAAACCCGAGGAGATATTCGTTTGCTATGAGGAACTCAAAGAAAAATACGGTAAGCAGATGAAGGAAATTCCTCTTGGTGCTATTGGTATGTATAGTTTTGTGCAGAAATTAAAGGTAGGGCTTCAGCAACTCATGGCAGGAACAAGAAACTTTAACCTTACTACGATTTCGCGTAAAGATGTGATATCCCTTACTGAGGAAGCAGCAAAAATTTCCGGTATTCCATATGTCATGGATGCTTATCGTGAAGAAGCAGAGAAGGTCTTAGAAGGTAAGTAGATATTTAAAAACCTTCTAGAGTCAAAAACGCCCCTGATATTTCAGGGGCGTTTTTTGTTATTGAATAGAGTGTTTTTTAGCTGTAATATATATAAAATAGAATAAGCCATGGATAGAGAAGAAGCGATAAATGATTTACTAAAAAGCCTGCGCATTGCCTTCACTAATGCCTCCGCATATAACAAAGACCACCCTTATTTTAAGAAGACGGTGATCAGTTTTAAGCAGAAAGTCGATACTCTACTTATTTTTTTGAATCCGATTCAGATAGGCATTTCCCCTGATTCTCTCTTTGTGGGAGAGGAGTCCTGGGGGAAGAATACATTATATATAGAGCTTGCTTCTATGCTGCATTTGCGTAAGATAAAAAGCTTTGAAATTCGTAACGGAGTGAGCGTTGAAGAACTGCTTAATTTTTTAAGTTCTCTGTCAAAATCCACAAGAGAGATCCTCAGGCATGGGGGGATCGAGAATATTTTTGATAAAGAATCTAATCCGCATATCTCTATTGTACAGCTTGATTATTCGCAGTTCTTAGAGGATAGCGGCGAAGAAGCTAAAGACATCTGGGTATACCTGTTTAAAAAGGCGGTAGATAAGGGTAACGATCAGCAGATCATTGAATTCGCCGATAATTTTGAAAATATAGTAAATAAGTTTAAAGCTAAAGACTTATTTACGGATCAGGAGTTCAGTAACAGTATCTATAGTTTTATTGAATACCTCAAGGACAAAAAGAAGGGCAAGTTTAAAGTTTGCACCAAGGATCTATTAAAATTTATCTTAAAAAGCAAAGAGATCCCCGAAAATCACCAGATAGATAAAATAAAGGGTTATGCTAAAGATCTGAATAACGATGATCTTGCCCAGGTGTTATTAGAGGGAATCTTAGAGAAAGAGAAATTTGACGGTTCAAGTTTTAAGCTCTTTTCGCAGATTGTGAATATTGATAGCCATAAAGATGTCGCTTTTGCCTTAGAGAGTAAAGTAAAAGATTCCTACATCTTAAAGAATAACCCTAAAGTCAAAAAAAACATTAAGGAAATCTTTGCTCCTTCTCAGGGATCAGAGATCTCGGTTTTTTATCGTAACGCCCTTGATGCTCTTATTAAAGGGGATGCCTTGGGGGGGACTTTTATTTTTGATCAGGAATTAGCCGAAAAAAATTATTATTATATCCTGCTAAATCTATTTATGGAAAATAACAGCCATGAGGAAAATGATCTGATCACGCAGCATCTCTTTAAACAATGCCAGAGATTAGCAAATGCAGATCGCATTACTGATATAACGATTTTGTTGGATACTATAGATAAAAAACGGAAAGAGGATGTATCTGCTTGCGGTGTGGCTGAAGACTTAGAAAAACGGGTTTTTGATCTTATCGAAGACAAAATTTTTCAAGAGACAGATAATACTGAACTCGGGCATATCCTAGAAAGGATAAATGAGAGCTCTAAAGGACTCGATTATTATCTTAAAAAGATATTTGATGAAGGTAGAGTAACCCCTTATGCGCTTAGACTGCTCTTAAGATTTTTTGCTGGAGAACTACCTAAGATCTATGCAAGATTAGAGCGGAAGCGAACCGATATTAATTTTCTGGTGAAGTTTATGAAGGGGCTAGAGAAGGTGGATTCTCCAATAAGTATGGATATTTTAAAACAAATATTTATCACCTCCAATAACGTAATCAAGATACAGATATTAAGGTCAATGAAGGAGCAAGCCACGAAGGATGACAAGTTTTTCTTCTCCCTCCTTGATAATAAGGAAGTTTTTCTAAGAAAAGAGGCATTTACAATTTTAAAAGATGAGCAAACCTCACGAGTAATCGCATTGAGGAAGCTATTGGATATTTCCAGCCCCTTGGGGATAAGGAATAAGCTGATCATAGAGAATATGGCTATCGTAGAATTATCGTGCTTAGAAGATGCAGAGGGCCAGCTGGTTAACCTTAGTAAGAGACGGTTCCTCTGGAATAGAAATGTAAGAAGAAGGGCTAAAGAGATCCTGGAGAAGCGGTATGTTGGAAAAGATTGAGAAAACTTTTAGAGATCTGATCTCTGCTTTACAGATCGCCAGGATGTATCCTGATTGGCACCCGGAATTTAAAAAGGGTATCGAAAAGGCCCATCTTAGTCTTGAAAAAATTTTAAGCGCAAGAAGCGAGTTGGTTATAGGAATTATAGGGGAGGAGTTAGCCTTTGAAAAGGAGATATTTTTTGATTTAAGTAGAAACGTTAAACCCACTATAATCCTTCTTAAAGAAAGAGGCGTTGAAAGAATTCAATTCCTGCCGGGATTAGATAAAGAGGAGCTGGCTAAATTTATAACTTTCTTAGCTACTTCTAAAGAAAAGATAACGCTACCGCCTCAGGAATATCTCGATACTCTTGGCGTGAGAAATATTATTGTAGGTAAGATTAAAACAGGAACTATGGAATTCACTGCTGACGCTATGTCAGAGGAAAGCGTATCAAATTATTTAGAGGTTTATGAGAAGTCATTTGATAAGATATCCGAGTCTATTGAAAGCGTCTTAAACGGAGAAGAATTGAACCATTTAGTTTTACGAGGCGCTGTGGGTAATGTCATGGATAACCTGATGGGTAGATATCAGGACCTTTTGAATTTAGCAAAGCTAAAACGGTATGACCTAAAAACATTTTATCATGTTATAAATGTAGCAATATTATCGATGTTCTTTTCTTCTAAATTGGGCTTTAGCAAACAGCAAGTTTTAGATATCGGGGTTGCTGCGTTGCTTCATGATACCGGGAAACTCGCTATCTCAAGAAAATTGATTCAAAAACCTTCACGCCTGGACCAGGAGGAGTTTACAAAAATGAAGAGTCACGTTACTCTGGGGGCAGAGATGTTGCTTAAATATACGGATAGATTAGGGGCTTTGCCGGTAGTAGTCTGTTTTGAACATCATCTGAAATATAACCTCAAGGGATATCCGAAAGTATCATTTTATAAGAAATTACATACCGCTTCGATGATCGTTTCTATATGCGATGTCTATGATGCGCTATTTCAGAGGAGAAATTATAAGCGCGATTATCCTCCTAATCTGATTCATGAGTTAATGATTAAGGAGAAGGGGGAAGCTTTTGACCCGGAGCTTCTCGATAAGTTTTTCCAGATTGTCGGAGTCTGGCCTGTGGGTACGATAGTTGCTTTAAGCGATGGAAGGATAGCAGTAGTTAGAGAGCAGGATGGAGATGATAAATTCTTGCCTAAAGTAGCGGTTATCTGGCCTAAAGACAAGAAAGAAACAGTTGATTTGAAAGCAGTAAAAGATAGATTAAAGATAGAGCGCTCTTTGAATCCTCTCGGCGAGGGCAAAGAGTATCTTTCCTTGGCCTATTGAACCCTAAAAACAGTTGACTTATTTTGAAAGGATGTTATACTAATTTTATAGTTCGAAGTTGAGCTATAAAATAACAATGGCGTTTTAAGGCCAGAGTTTCGGCTGAAAAACGTTTTTTTTTAAGATGAAAGCGATATTAGCGTTAGAAAACGGAAAAATCTTTCAAGGCAAGTCTTTTGGAGCAAGGGGAGAAGCCTGCGGTGAGGTGGTTTTTAATACCAGCATGGCCGGTTACCAGGAGATTGTCACTGACCCGTCTTATAAAGGACAGATTATTAATATGACTTATCCTTTAATCGGTAATTACGGTGTAAATCATGATGATCTGGAATCGCGTAAGCCATTCCTGGAAGGCTTCCTTGTAAAGGAGTACAGCAAAATAGCCAGTCATTGGCGAAAGGATAATTCATTAGGAGATTATTTAAAAGTTCATAATGTCCTCGGTATCGAAGGTATTGATACGCGCTTGCTTACTTTGAATATTAGAGAGCAGGGAGAGATGAAGGCGGTAATATCTACCGAAGACTTTGATGAAGCAAGATTAGTCCAAAAAGCTAAGGATTCACCGGGATTATCGGGAAGAGACTTAGTTAAAGATGTAACGATAAAAAGAAGATATATATGGTCAGGAGATAAGCTTAAATATAGAGTGGTAGTTATTGATTGCGGGGTAAAATATAATATTCTTAGAGAGCTTAAGAATAATAATTGTCAGGCTATAGTTGTGCCTGCCCATACTGATGCAGCAGGTATCATGAAGATCAGGCCTGATGGGGTATTGCTTTCTAACGGCCCGGGAGATCCGGCAGCTGTAAAGTATGTAGTTAAGACTACTAAAGAATTGCTCGGAAAATTACCGATATTCGGGATATGCCTTGGGCACCAGATGTTAGGGTTAGCTTTAGGAGGTAGTACCTATAAGCTTAAATTCGGCCATCATGGCGGAAATCATCCGGTTAAAGACCTGAAGACCGGGAAGGTGCATATCACCGTACAGAATCACGGATTCTGTGTTGATATAAACTCTTTGAATGAAAAAGACATAGAAATAACTCATCTTAATTTGAATGATCATACGCTTGAAGGAATCAAGCATAAGAAGTTGCCTGTCTTCTCCGTGCAGTTTCACCCTGAAGCATCTCCCGGGCCGAACGACGCAAAATATCTCTTTAGGGAATTTAGAGAATTAATCGAAAAAAATGCCTAAACGCACTGATATTAAAAAAATCCTGATTATCGGCTCTGGGCCGAT